>NZ_JBBEGC010000014.1:0-103659 GCF_037401995.1 Saccharothrix sp. CCNWYY140 | reverse complement strand
AACTCCAACCTCCAGCGCACCGGCAACGACTGGATCGAAGCCGCCTTCCGCGCCGCACGAGCAGCCGACCCCGGCGCCAAGCTCTGCTACAACGACTACAACACCGACGACTGGACCCACGCCAAGACCCAAGCCGTCTACCGCATGGTCCAGGACTTCAAGTCCCGCGGCGTGCCCATCGACTGCGTCGGCCTCCAGTCCCACTTCAACGCCCAGAGCCCGGTGCCGTCCAACTACCAGACCACGCTCCAGAACTTCGCCAACCTCGGCGTGGACGTCCAGATCACCGAACTGGACATCGAGGGCTCCGGCTCCGCGCAGGCGACCAACTACGAGCGCGTGACCAAGGCCTGCCTGGCCGTCGCACGCTGCACCGGCATCACCGTGTGGGGCATCCGCGACACCGACTCCTGGCGCGCCTACGGCACCCCGCTGCTGTTCGACGGCAACGGCAACAAGAAGCCCGCCTACACCGCCGTCCTCAACGCGCTCAACGCGGCTCCGCCGTCGTCCACCACCACCACGACGACGACCACGACGACCACCACCACTACGACCACGACGACGTCCACCACGACCACCACCCCGCCCCCGGGCGGCTGCACGGCGACGGTCGCCACGCTCGACCAGTGGAACACCGGCTTCACCGCCCAGATCAGGATCAAGGCGGACTCGGCGGTCAACGGCTGGTCGGTGTCGGTGGCGCTCCCGTCCGGCGTGACGGTCGTGAACTCCTGGAACGCCAACCGCAGCGGCAACACCGGCGCGGTCTCGTTCACCAACGTCGCCTACAACGGCAGCATCCCGGCGGGCGGCACGACCGAGTTCGGCTTCCAGGGCGACGGCCAGGCGGGCACCCTCTCCCCCACCTGCTCGGCCAACCGCTGAGCCACTCCGCTCGGCCCCGCTGAGCACCCTGCTCGGCCCCGCTGAGCACCCGCGACCCCGGTGACCGGTCTCCCCCGGCCACCGGGGTCGCGCCCGTCACGGCGTCGAAGCGTTTCACCGAATTCGACTGTCGAACGGTTCGACGAATCCGGACATTCGCGCACGTCCCTCGGAAGGCTGTTGCGCTCCCACCAGTCGACCTTCTACGGTGCACAATCGAAGCGCTTCGACAGCTCACCGTGGAGGGGACCCCAGCGATGCCCAAGCGACTCTTCGCGGCGATCGTCGCGGTCCTGCTCGTGGTGGCCGGGTGCGGCGGCTCGGACGGGGCGTCCGACAACACCTTCAAGCTCTGGCACTTCGAAGGGCCGGACAGCGCGATGGGTGTCGCGTGGGCCGAGGCGATCAAGCAGTTCGAGGCCTCCCACCCCGGCGTCAAGGTGGTGTTCGAGGAGAAGGGCTTCGAGCAGATCCAGAAGACCGGCCCCCTCGTCCTGAACTCCAAGGACGCGCCGGACCTGATGGAGTACCCCAAGGGCAACGCCACCGCCGGGCTCCTGTCCAAGCAGGGCCTGCTCACCGACCTGACCGACGAAGTAGCCAAGCGCGGCTGGGACAAGAAGCTCGGCCCCGGCATCGACACGACCGCCCGCTACGACGAGCGCGGCGTGATGGGCTCCGGCAAGTGGTTCGGCATCCCCAACTACGCCGAGTTCATCACCGTCTACTACAACAAGGACATGTTCGACCGGCAGGGCCTGGCCCTGCCCACCACGCTGGACGAGCTGACCGCCGCGATGGACAAGTTCGTCGCCGCCGGCATCACCCCGCTGGCCACCGCCGGTCAGGAGTACCCGGCGCAGCAGGTGCTCTACCAGCTCGCGCTGACCAAGGCCGACCGCGGCTGGGTGGACCGCTACCAGCGCTACACCGGCGACGTCGACTTCCACGACACCGCCTGGACCTACGGGGCCACCACCTTCGCCGACTGGGTGCGCAAGGGCTACGTGTCCCGCGACAGCGCCGGTCTGAAGGCCGAGGACATGGGGCTGGCGTTCATGCAGGGCAAGAGCCCGATCATGGTCAGCGGCACGTGGTGGTACGGCCGGGTGCGCGCGCAGGTCAAGGACTTCCAGTGGGTGTCGGCGCGGTGGCCGGGCATGACCGCCGGGTCCAGCGGGAACATGTGGGTGGTGCCCAAGGGCGCCAAGAACAAGCAGTTCGCGCACGACTTCATCGAGATCACCCTGTCCCCGGCGGTCCAGGACAAGCTGCGCGACGCGGGCGGCGTGGCCGTCGCGCCCGGCGCGTCCCCGGCCGCCGACCCGGCGATCAGGCAGCTCAACGACGACTACCGGGCGTTGCGCGACGCCGACCAGCTCGCCTTCTACCCGGACTGGCCCGTGCCCGGCTACTACGACGTGCAGGTCTCGGCGGTCCAGAAGCTGATCACCGGCGGCGCGGACCCGCGGCAGGCCCTCGACGAGCTGGCCGGGCCGTACCGGGAGCACCTCGCGAGCATCGGCAAATGAGGGCGGTCCGCGAGCGCGGGTCCTACCTGCTCTACCTGCTCCCCGGCGCACTGCTGGTGCTCGCCGTCATCCTCGTGCCGTTCGGGATGAACGTCGGCATCAGCTTCACCGAGTGGTCGGGCGTGGGCGAGCCGGAGTGGACCGGGCTGGACAACTACGGCCGGCTGCTGTCGGACTGGACGTTCTGGGCGTCCTTCCGCAACAACCTGGCACTGGTGGTGGCGATGGCGATCCTGCCCACGCTGGCCGGGCTGGTCGTCGCGGCGGCCCTGGTGGACCACATCGGCAAGCACTTCGGCTCACGCCACGCGGCCGTGCTGCGCGCGTGCATCTACCTCCCGCAGGTGCTGCCGATCGCGGTGGCCGGGATCGTGTGGGGCTGGATCCTCGCTCCCCAGGACGGCGCGCTGAACGAGGCTTTGGGCGCGCTCGGGCTGGACACGGTGGCGCGCAACTGGTTGGGCGACCCGGACCTGGCGCTGTGGAGCCTGATGGGCGTGCTGCTGTGGATGCAGCTGGGCTACCCGGTGGTGATCTTCATGGCCGGGATGAGCCGCCTGGACCCGGCGCTGCACGAGGCCGCCGAGCTGGACGGGGCGTCGTGGTGGGGCCGGTTCCGCCACGTCACCGTGCCGGGGCTGCGGCCGGAGATCTTCGTCGTGCTGCTGACCTGCACGATCGCCGCGCTGAAGGTGTTCGCGCCCATCTACGTGCTGACCCGGGGCGGACCGGGCGGCGCGACGAACGTGCCCGCGTACTTCTCGTTCCAGAACTTCTTCGAGCGCACGCGGGTCGGGTACGGCGCGGCGATCGCCACCGTGCTCGCCGTGCTGGTGCTGGTCCTCACGGCGGTGTTCCTGCGCGTGCAGCAGCGGGGTGAGCGCTGATGCGGCGGCACGCGGTGCTGTGGTCGGTGGTCGTGCTCGCGGTGGCGATGCTCGTGCCGTTCCTGATCGTCGTGCTCAACGCGGTGAAGACGCCCGAGGAGTACGCGACCGGCGGGCCGTTGCGGCTGCCCGAAGGGGTGTCGCTGGAGGGCGTGGTCGCGTTCTGGGACCGCGTCGACTTCGGCGAGAAGCTGCTCAACAGCGCGATCATCAGCGGGTCGGTGGCGGTGCTGGCGGTCGTGGTGTCGGTGTGCAACGCCTACGCGCTGGGCATCGGCCGGGTGCGCGGCCGGACGTGGGTCCTGGTCGTGTTCCTCACCGCGAACACCCTGCCGCAGGAAGCGCTGGTCTACCCGCTGTACTACCTGGCCGACGCGGTCGGGCTGTACGACACCAAGCTCGCGGTGATCATCGTGTTCACCGCGATCCAGTCCGCGTTCGGCACCTACCTGCTCACCTCGACGCTCAGCGGCTTCCCCCGGGAACTGCTGGACGCCGCGCGCATCGACGGCGCGTCGAAGTGGCAGGCGCTGGTGCGGGTCGTGGTGCCGATCAGCAGGCCCACCCTGGGTGTGCTGTTCGTGTTCTTCTTCATCTGGACCTGGAACGAGTTCTTCCTGCCGCTGGTGCTGCTGATCTCCAACGAGAACCAGACCGTGCCCGTGGCGCTGGGCGTGCTCCAAGGCCAGCGGCTGATGGACGCGACCATGACCAGCGCCTCGGCGCTGCTCGGGGTCGTCCCCGCCATCGCCTTCTTCCTCCTCTTCCAACGCGCGTTGACCCGCGGTATCACGGCAGGAGCGGTCAAATCATGATCCCGTCACCGGAGGAACGGGCTTGTCGCCCGAACCTGCCGCTCCGGGGTGCCGATAGGCTTGCTGCTGCCGTCCTGGCCGGCTGCCAGGGTGGGTGCCGCGTGTGGACGCACGACTTCGCCCCAGCACACAACCCCGCGTTGAGCGATGTTGCGTGCCGCGTTGTGGTCGGCGTGCCCAACGAAGCCGCACCGGCCACAGGTGAACGACGCTTGCGAGCGCCGGTTCTTCTTGTCCACCCATCCACATCGGTGGCATTGCTGCGATGTGTAGGCGGGATCGACCTGCACGATCACCACCCCGGCCTGCCCGGCTTTGTAGGCGAGGAACCGGCCGAGTTGGGCGAACGCCCAGGAGTGCAACGCGGCCCGTTGGGGCTTGCGAAGCCGTACCCGGTCGCGGATGCCTGTCAACTGCTCGACGGCGATACCGCGTCCGGTGCGTTCAGCCTCGGCCACGATGCGTTTGCTGATCTGGTGGTTCACGTCGGAGGCGTACCGGGCTTCCTTGCGGCGGAGCTTCTTGAGCAGCCGTCTCGCGGAGGAGGTCTTCTTGGCCTGCAACCGTTTTCGGATGTGTTGCTGCCGTGTGCGGTAGCGGTTCAGGTGCGATCCGGACATTCGGTCACCGTCGGATGTGGTGGCGATGTTGACGATCCCCACGTCGACGCCGAGGAATCCGTTCACCGGCTCGCGCCGGGGTGCCTCGGGGCTGTCGATGACGGCGTGCAGCATCCACAGACCGCTCCGGCAGATCAGATCGGTTTCCCCGATCGGCCGGGTACGCAACAGGGCGAGATGCCCGGGGTTTCCCACGATTCGCATGTTCCTGAGCCGACCGGCGGTAGTCCAGATCGACACTGTGCCCTCGCGGCCTCGATCTCCCAGGCGCCAGGACAGGCAGCGGGCGTCGAACGGCTGTCCCGCCTCCGAGCGGAACACAACCGGGGTCGCCTCGGCCTTCCGCCGTCGATCCGATCCCAGCGGCCCGTAGTTGCCGGCCCTGAGGTTGGCGCGCAGTGTCGTGTAGGCATCACAGGTTTTGCCGATCACCCGGATCGTCGGCTGCGCCGCCAACCCGAACCGCTCGCGCAATTCGGCGTAGAAGCGTTTGTGCACGTCGAACTTCCGGAACACCCCGGCGGTGTGCATCTGTTCGGACAGCCACGACGCGGCGGTGTTGCAGACATGCAGAGTGTTCCGCAGCGCGGTCGCCTGCTCGTGCGTCGGCAGCAACCTCACCTGCACGACCTGCTTCACGCTGATCATCGTAGCCCTGGTCTGTGTCGCGGCGATGGGAACCCGTCTCCGATGCACGCAGGGGAGGCAGTGTCATCCGCCGCCTGTGCCAAGAAATCTCCGTGCACATCCGCCGTTATCCGTGGGGCAGGCATTTCCGGTCCCCACGTGGTTCGCCGGGTCATGTGCGGCGCGCCGTTGTCGATCGTCGAGGGATACATCGAGCAGCAGAAGCGCCCCGACTCCCGGCCTGCCGCGCGGGCCGGGGCGAACCGGGGTCGAGTCACACCTGGCCGTGAACGGCCAGGCTTTCGCCGATTGGAGTTCGGGTGAAGTTCAGCGACGGGTACTGGCTGCTGCGGCCCGGG
Organism: Saccharothrix sp. CCNWYY140; assembly: GCF_037401995.1. Classification (NCBI taxonomy): domain Bacteria; kingdom Bacillati; phylum Actinomycetota; class Actinomycetes; order Pseudonocardiales; family Pseudonocardiaceae; genus Saccharothrix; species Saccharothrix sp. CCNWYY140. The sequence goes on along the minus strand of NZ_JBBEGC010000014.1, from coordinate 97,931 downwards.
GTGGAAGCGACCCACCCGCTCGGGGTGCACGACGTCACCGCGGGCGACGGGGAGGTCGTCGTGCACGCGGCGACGCGCCCGATCCGGCACCGCGGCGACATGCTCAAGGGTCCCATGCTGACCCTGGGCCTGACCTCGCCGATGGCCGACGTGGTCGGCGTCGAGATCACCCACTTCTCCGGCGGGCGGCCGGAGGAGCCTTCGTTCTCGCTGTCGGCCGACGCCGGGCACGAGGCCAAGGTGGTGGAGGACGACGCCGGCGTGGTGCTCACCGCGGGCGCGCTGTCGGCCCGGGTGCACAAGGGCGAGGACTGGCGGGTGGACTTCACCGCCGACGGCCGGACCCTGACCACCAGCGGGTTCAAGGGCATGGGCTTCATGACCCTCGACGGCGCCCACTACGTGCGCGAGCAGCTGGTCCTGGGCGTCGGCCACTCCGTCTACGGGCTGGGCGAGCGGTTCGGGCCGCTGGTGAAGAACGGCCAGACCGTGGACATCTGGAACGCCGACGGCGGCACCAGCAGCGAGCAGGCCTACAAGAACATCCCGTTCTTCCTCACCAACGCCGGGTACGGGATCTTCGTCGACCACCCCGGGAACGTGTCGTTCGAGGTGGGCTCGGAGGCGGTGTCCAAGATCGGGTTCAGCGTCGAGGGCCACTCGCTGCGCTACTTCCTCATCTACGGCCCCACCCCGCGCGAAATCCTGCGCAAGTACACCGCGCTGACCGGGCGGCCCGCGCTGCCGCCGGCGTGGTCGTTCGGGCTGTGGCTGTCCACGTCGTTCACCACCGACTACGACGAGAAGACGGTCAACGGGTTCATCGACGGGATGGTCGAGCGGGACCTGCCGCTGAGCGTGTTCCACTTCGACTGCTTCTGGATGCGCGACTTCCACTGGTGCGACTTCGAGTGGGACCCGCGCACGTTCCCGGACCCGGAGGGGATGCTGGCGCGGCTGCACGAGCGCGGCCTGCGGGTGTCGGTGTGGATCAACCCGTACATCGCGCAGCGCTCGCCGCTGTTCGCCGAAGGCAAGGCGCACGGGTACCTGCTGCGCCGCCCCGACGGGGACGTGTGGCAGTGGGACCTGTGGCAGCCGGGCATGGCGCTGGTGGACTTCACCAACCCGGCGGCCCGCGAGTGGTACGCGTCGAAGCTGGAAGCGTTGCTGGACCAGGGCGTGGACTGCTTCAAGACCGACTTCGGCGAGCGCGTCCCGACCGACGTGGCCTACCACGACGGCTCCGACCCGGAGCGGATGCACAACTACTACACGTACCTGTACAACAAGACCGTGTTCGACCTGCTGCGCCGGCGGCGCGGCGAGGCCGAGGCGGTGGTGTTCGCCCGCTCGGCCACCGCCGGGGGCCAGCAGTTCCCGGTGCACTGGGGCGGCGACTGCGAGGCGACCTACGAGTCGATGGCCGAGAGCCTGCGCGGCGGGCTGTCGCTGGGCCTGTCCGGGTTCGGGTACTGGAGCCACGACATCGGCGGCTTCGAGGGGACGCCCACGGCGGCGCTGTTCAAGCGGTGGATCGCGTTCGGCCTGCTGTCCTCGCACAGCCGGTTGCACGGCAGCCACTCCTACCGGGTGCCGTGGCTGTTCGACGAGGAGTCCAGCGACGTGCTGCGGCGGTTCGTCAAGCTCAAGCTGAGCCTGATGCCGTACCTGGACCGGGCGGCGCGGCAGGCCTCCGCCGAGGGCGTGCCGATGATGCGGGCGATGGTGCTGGAGTTCCCGGACGACCCGGGAAGCGCGCACCTGGAACGCCAGTACATGCTCGGCGACAGCCTGCTGGTGGCCCCGGTGTTCTCCGACGAGGGTGACGTGTCGTACTACGTCCCCGCGGGCACGTGGACCCACTTGCTGACTGGGGAGGTCGTGCAGGGTCCTTTGTGGAACCGCGAGCGCTGCGACTTCCTCACCGCGCCGGTCCTGGTGCGGCCGAACACCGTCCTGCCGGTGGGCGCGGTGGACGACCGTCCGGACTACGACTACGCGGAGGGCGTGACGCTGCGGGCGTACCAGCTGGCTGACGGCGAGCACGTGACCGTGGTCGGCGGCACCACCTTCCGGACCGTGCGGCAGGGCGACGAGATCCGGGTGACCGCCGAGTCCGCGCCTTCGCAGTGGCGGGTGCAGTTGGTCGGGGTGGAGTCGGCCGAGGCGGTGGAGGGCGGCTCGGTCGTGTCGGACTCCGGCGGCATGCTCGTCGAGGCGACCGGCGACAGCGTGGTCCTCAGGGTTGGAGGGGGAACAGCTGCTCCAGGCCGATGAGGCGGATCATGCGCAGGGTGCGGTCCGGGACGGCGGACAGGGCTATCTCGGCTTGGGCCGCGTGCGCGTGGTTGCGGGCGGCCAGGAGGGCGGTCAAGCCGCTGGAGTCGCAGAACGCCAGGGCGGCCAGGTTCAGCACCAGGCGCTGACCCGGGCGCAGTAGCAGGGCGGCGACGGTCTTGCGCAACTGGTCGGCGGTCCCGTGGTCCAGGTCTCCCGCGACCTGGACCACGGGGCCGGTCGGGGTGTCGGCGGTGGTGATCGTCAGGCGGGTCACCGGGGGACGCCCACGGCGAGCAGGGCGGTGTCGTCGTCCAGGCCGTCGCCGAAGCCGTGCAGGAGGTCCTTCAGGACCTCGACCAGGTCCCGGGGCGAGGTGCCCGCGTGCCCGGCGGTGAAGGCGTGCAGGGCTTCCTCCCCGTAGCGGTCGCGGTCGGGGCCGGTGCGGGCCTCGGTGAGGCCGTCCGTGTAGAGCAGGAGCGTGTCACCGGGGCCGAGGGTGGTGACGGCCGGGGTGAACACCGGAGCGGGCAGGACGCCGACCAGGGTGCCGCCGGGGGTCGGCAGGACGTCGCACCCGTCGGCGCGCAGCACCAGCGCCGGCGGGTGCCCACCGGAGGCAAGGTGGACGGCGCAGCGGCCGTCGCCGGGCTCCAGGATGCCCACGACGGCGGTGCAGAACCGCGGGTCACCGGGGCTGTAGTGCTCCAGCAGCACGGTGTTCAGCGTGGTCAGCATGGCCACCGGGTCGGCGTCGTGCAGGACGGCGGCGCGCAGGGTGTAGCGGATCAGCGAGGTGACCGCGGCGGCCTGCGGACCCTTGCCGCACACGTCGCCGAGGAAGAACCCCCAGCGCCCGCCGCCCACGGGGAACAGGTCGTAGAAGTCGCCGCCGACCTGGTCGGGGGATGCGGTGTGGTAGTGGGCGGCGGCCTCCAGCCCGGGTACGGCGGGCAGCGCGGCCGGCAGCAGGCTGCGCTGGAGGACGGCCAACGCCTCCTGCAACCGCGCCCGATCGGCCTCCGACTCCGCCCGAGCCCGTTCCGCGAGCGCCTGGGCCCGCTCAGCCAGTGCCTGGGCTTGCTCCGCCTGCCCTTGAGCCTGCTCCGCCTCCGCACGAGCTTGCTCCGCCTCCGCACGAGCCTGCTCCGCCTCCGCACGAGCCTGCTCCGCCTCCGCACGAGCTTGCTCCGCCTCGACCTGAGCCTGTTCGGCCTCCGCCTGGGCCTGCTCGGCCTCCTGACGGCGGCGCAGCAGTTCCTGCTCGTAGGTCCGGCGGTCGCGAGCGTCGAACAGGGTGGTGCGGATGAGCAGCGGCTCGCCGGTCGCGCCGTGCTTGACCGTCGAGGAGACCAGCACCGGCAACCGGCCGCCATCGGCGGTCTTGAGCTCCAGGGCGATGCCGCCCAGCCGGCCCTGCATCCGCAGCAGCGGCGCGAAGTGCGTCTCGTGGTACAGCTTGCCGCCGACCGTCAGCAGGTCGGCGAACCGCAGCCGGTCCACCACCTCCTCGCGGGTGCGGCCGAGCCAGTCCAGCAGGGTGCTGTTGACCTTGGCGATCGTGCCGTCCATCAGCGTGGACAGGTACCCGCACGGCGCCGTCTCGTACAGCTCCTCCGCGCTGTCCTCCAGCAGCGCGGCGAACCCGGCCCGGTCCCCGGTGGCAGGCGGCTCCGCCTCGCACATCACCGCAGGTCCGCCAGGAACGACAGGATGGCCGCACTGGTGGCCTCGGGCGCGGACAGCTGCGGGCAGTGCCCGGTGGCGTCCAGGGTGACCAGGGTGGACTTCGGGATGGCCGCGTGCACGAACGCGCCGACCTCGCGGGGCGCGATGGCGTCGTGGAGGCACTCCAGCACCAGCGTCGGCACCCGCACCCCGGCCAGGTCGGCCCGCGAGTCGGACAGGAAGGTCGTGCGGGCGAACACCCGGGCCATGTCCGGATCGGTGGCGCAGAAGCTGTTGGTCAGCTCCTCGCCCAGCTCGGGCCGGTCCGGGTTGCCCATGATCACCGGGGCCATCGCCGCCGACCAGCCCAGGTAGTTCGACTCCAGCGACACCAGCAGCTCGTCGATGTCCTCCGCGCTGAACCCGCCCCGGTAGCCGTCGTCGTCGAGGTAGCGCGGCGAGGGGGCGACCATCACCAGCGCCCCGATCCGCTCGGGGACCCGCCGGGCGGCCAACACGCCGACCATCGCGCTGACGGAGTGCCCGACGAACACCGCTTCCCGCAGGTCGAGGGCCTCGCACACGTCCACCGCGTCCTGCGCGTAGCCGTCCAGGGTGCGGTAGCGCTCCTCCCGGAACGCCGAGGGGTCCGACCGGCCCGAGCCGACGTAGTCGAACAGCACGACCCGGTGCGACCGCACCAGCGCGGGCACCACCAGCCGCCACATGTTCTGGTCGCAGCCGAACCCGTGGGCCAGCACCACCGCGGGACCGTCCGGGTCACCGGTGACGGTGACGTTGTTCCTGCGGGGGATGTCCACCACCGACATCCTGCCGGCCGCGCGCCCGGTCAGCTCGTCGCCAGCTCGACCAGGCCCGGCCGGTCGAGCAGGTCCAGGTGCTGGTCGGCGCGGTTGATCAGGCCCCGGCGTTCCAGCGCGCCCAGCGCCTTGCGGAGCTTGTCGGTCACCAGCGAGCCCTTGCCCTTGGCCGCGAAGTCGGCCTTCTCCTGGGGCGTCAGGGTCGGCGCGACGGTCCGCTTCCACACGTCCAGCAGGTCCGCGCGGGCGACCGACGAGCCGTCGCCGGCCAGGTCCAGCAGCATCCCGGCGAGCACCCGGCCGTGGTCGTCCTGCTGGGCCGTGTGGTCCTTGACCAGCGCTTCCAGCGACGTGCGGCCGGTCGCGCCGGGCACGTCCAGCGCCGTCAGCCGCTCCCACAGCGCCCGGTCGGCTCCGCTGGGCTCGGCCCCGCCGGCCAGGACGGCGGCGCGGTGGGCGTCGATCGCGGTGCCCAACGCCACGACCAGGCTCATCAGCTCGTCGCGGACGTCCTCGCCGCGCAGGCGGCGCACCCGGGCCGCGACCAGCCGGTGCTGCTCGCGCACCAGCGACTCGAAGTGCGCGGTCTTGCGCGCCCGGTCGCCGTCGTCGGCGACCTCGCGGTCGTAGTCGGCCCGGCTGGTCTCGCCCGCCGACAACCGCGCCCGCGCGGCGTCGCGCTCGGCCCGGCGGTGGGCGCGGTCGGCCGCGATGCGGTCCAGCATGCCCAGCAGCACCCGGTCGGTCTGCTCGACGTAGGCGTCGGAGGTGAGCTCCGCCCACACCTCGGGGTCCCGGCCGCGCAGCGCGAGGTTGACGAACCGGTCCGCGGCGTGGTCGTCGTCGGGTTCGTAGGGCAGTGCCATGTTCGGTCCTTCGGTCGGGGGGCCGGCAGCGGTCCACCCCGAGCCGATCGCCTCCCAGTGTCCCAGCTCGGGAAATCCCCGCGACCCGGGGCACCGGCGTGCGGCATGCTCTCCGCTCGTGCGCGCGACCGTCTCCGTCACCCCCGTGCAGCTGCCCGAAGTGCTGCTGCACCTCGCCGTCGTGCGCCCGGTGTTCCTGTGGGGCTCGCCGGGCATCGGCAAGTCCTCGCTGGTCCGCGCGTTCGCCGAGTCGCTCGGCCTGGAGTGCGTGACCATGCTGGGCACCCAGCTGGCCCCCGAGGACCTGATCGGCGTGCCCGAGCTGGTCGACGGCCGGTCGCGGTTCGCGCCGCCGGAGGTCATCGCCCGCGACGAGCCGTACTGCCTGTTCCTCGACGAGCTCAACGCCTCCTCGCCGGAGGTGCAGAAGGCGTTCTACTCGCTGATCCTGGACCGCCGCATCGGCTCCTACGAGCTGCCCGCGGGGTCGGTCGTGATCGGCGCGGGCAACCGGGCCACCGACAACGCCCTGGCCCGCCCGATGCCGTCCGCGCTGGTCAACCGCATGGTGCACCTGCACCTCCAGGCCTCGGCCAAGGACTGGCTGGAGTGGGCGGGCGGGGCCGGCGTGCACGGCTGGGTGCTGGACTACCTCACCCAACGCCCCGACCACCTGTGGAGCCCGCCGCCGAAGGTCGAGGAGCCGTTCTCCACCCCTCGCGCCTGGCACATGCTGTCCGACGCCCTGCACTCCTACGGCGACGACATCTCCGAGGACCTGCTGGGCGTGCTCGCGTTCGGCACGCTCACCGCCGCGCACGCCTCGGCGTTCAAGGCCTACGTCAAGACCGTCCGGCACGCCTACGGCCTGGAGGCGGTGCTGCGCGGCGACGCCCGCTGGCCGCACGCCCCGGCCGACCGCGACCTGCTGTACTTCCTCGCCGAGGCGTTCCGAGCCCGGCTGGTCAAGGAGCTCCCGCACGACAAGGCGCACGCCTCCCCCGCCGGCAGGCAGCTCGCGCACCGGGGCAAGGCGCTGCTGCTGGAGCTGGCCGAGCTGTCGCTGGAGATCGCGCAGATGGTGATCGCGGCCGACGACAACGGCAACCCCGTGCTGCCGACCTGGTTCCTGGTCGAGGTGACGCGCGACCTGCCCCGCCTGGTCGCCGCGCGGACGTGAAGCGCAAGCGCGTCGACCCCGGCAAGGAAGCCTTCGACACCGCGTGGCAGGCCACCACCCGGCACCCGTTGTTCGCCCCGCTCTCCTACCGCGCCCACGTGTACCGCACCAGCGACGACCGGTGGGCGACCGTCGACACCACGGGCAGGATCTACGCCCACCGCTCGCAGATCGCCGACACCGAGGAATGGCAGTGGGTCTTCGCGCACTGCCTGCTGCACCTGGGTTTCAGCGCCACCGAGTGCGCTGAGGTGACCGACTTCCAGGAGGCCGTCCGCTTCGGCCGCCAACCGTCCACATGGGACGGACGCGCCTGCCTCCACACCGCCCCGCCCTCCCGCCACGGCACCCCGGTCAACTGGACGGACCTGTTCGCCGCCGGCTTGTCCAACGCGGCCGTGGCGGCGGTCGACATGGCCGGCGGCGCCCGTTCCTCGCTGATGGACGCCGGTCCCCGCAACGCCGAGTGGGACCTGGCGCTGGGCTGGTTCGTGTCGTCCTACCCGCTGCTGGGCGCGTTGGCGTCGGCGATGACGATCGTGGCCGACGCCGAACTGGCCCGAGCCTGGGACATCTCCTTGGCGGCGGTCAGCGCGGCGGCCGGCGAGATCTACGTCAACCCCCTGGCCAAGCTCAGCCGGGCGGAGTGGCGTTTCGTCCTGGCGCACGAGATGCTCCACGCCGCCCTCCGCCACGGCGACCGGGTGGACGGGCGCGACCCGTACCTGTGGAACGTGGCGGCGGACTTCGTCGTCAACGGCTGGCTGCTGGAGATGGCCGTCGGCACCGCACCCCCGGGCGTCCTGCACGACCCGGACCTGGCCGGCCTGTCCGTCGAGACCGTCTACGACCGCATCACCACCGACCTCCGCCGCTACCGCAAGCTAGCCACCCTGCGCGGACGCGGCACCGACCTGCTCGGCGAGCCCCTACGCGCCCCAACACACACCACAGACCTGGACGACTTCTACCGCCGCGCCCTGCTGACCGGCCTGAGCTACCACGACCCGGTCCAACGCGGCGCCCTCCCCGCCGGCCTGGTCGAGGAGATCCGCGCCCTGGACCAGCCACCCCTGCCCTGGGACGCCGCTTTGGCCCGCTGGTTCGAGGAACACGTCCCCACCGCGGAACCCCGCCGCACCTACGCCCGAGCCTCCCGCCGCCAGTCCGCCACCCCAGACATCCCCCGCCCCGGCAGACTGCGCCCGGAAGAACTGCAACACCACACCACCTTCGGCGTAGTCCTCGACACCTCTGGATCAATGGACCACCAACTGCTGGGCAAGGGCCTAGGCGCAATTGCCTCCTTCGCCCTCGCCCGGGACGTCCCCCAGGCCCGAGTGGTCTTCTGCGACGCCGTGGCCCACGACGCCGGCTACCTCCCGGTAGAGGACATCGCCGGCCGAGTACGCGTGCGCGGCCGAGGCGGCACCATCCTCCAACCCGGCATAGACCTGCTGGAACGAGCCCGCGACTTCCCCCAGGACGGCCCGATCCTGATCATCACCGACGGCTACTGCGACACCGTCCGCGTACGCCGGGAACACGCCTACCTCATCCCCGCGGCAGCCACCCTCCCCTTCCGCCCCCGCGGCCCCGTCTTCCGCATGCGCTGACCGCTAGCACCTGGCTAACACCCCTCCCGAACCCTCAAACCCATGAACACCAAAACCCGCTTAGCCACACTCACCGCCGCCCTGGCCTTCACCGCCCTGACCACCACCGCAACCGCAACGGCGAACGACAACCCACCGCCGTGGGCACAGCCGTGCGCAGGCCTGGTCCCCACCATCTACGCCCAACCCGGCGTGGTCACCACCGGCACCAACCTGCCCGACGTCATCCTGGGCACCCCGTTCCCCGACGAGATCCACGGAGCCCAGGGCAACGACGTCATCTGCGCCCTCTCCGGCGACGACAAGGTCTTCGGCGGCCCCGGCGACGACCTCATCCACGCCCAAGACGGCGACGACAACGTCGACTCGGGCATCGGCCACGACACGGTCTTCGGCGGCTACGGCAACGACAACATCAGAGCCGGCGACGGCGAAGACACCATCCTGGGCGGCCCCGGCGACGACAACCTCTTCGGCGAAGCAGGCCCCGACACCCTGGACGGCGGCCCCCACACCACCCAAGACACCGCCGACGGCGGCCCCCAACTGGACAGCTGCCCCAACAGCGAGGTAGTCACCAGCTGCTGACACCGCCCGCACCGCACTTCCTCCGCGCCACAGGCCGGCCCGCCCTCCGCACCCAAGGCACCCGCACACGCAAGCTCTTCGCGCCGCAGGCGCAAGGCAGGGCTCCCAGCCACAGGAAGGGCCTCGGTTTCTTCCCCCGTACGGCCTGGGCGAAGCCCAACCACGCTTTCCCCGGTTTTGCAACCACGCTTCACCGGTTGCGAAACCGGGGAAAGCGTGGTTGCCTCCGGCAGGCCGTACGGGGGAAGAAACCGACGCCCTTCCACCCCCGGGGGCCTGCCGCGCGGCGAGCGCCGCTTTTAATCTCTTCGCTCTTCGCTCTTCGCCCTTCGCTCTTACCCCAACCCCTCACCCCACCCGCTGCCGCAGCAACAACGCCGTAGCAGCATCAGGCGGCGCCCCAACCTGAGCCAACGCCGCCAACACCTCCCGCCGAGCAGCCACCACCCGCCCAGGATCCCGAGTCTTCAACGCCGCAGCCAACACCAACCGATGCCCCCGAGGCGAAAACGGATCCAAAGCCAACGCCCGCCCCGCCAGATACCCGGCCCGCACCGGCTCCCCCGACACCAGGCACAGCTCCCCCAACCCCAACAAGTTCCGCACGTGCTGCCCCCGCAGCCGATCCGCCTCCAACCCCAACTCCGCCACACACCCCAAGTCCGGCAACGGATCCCCCCGCCACAACTCCACCCCCGCCGCCAACAGGTCCTTGGCCCGGTCCAGATCCCCGGCCTCCCGAGCCGCCCGCACCTCCTCCTCCACCGCCTCGAACGCCCACAGATCCACCTCCAACCACGGCGACCGCACCAGCCGCAACGAATCCCCCTCGGCCCGCAGGTGGAACCCGGCGGCCCCCCGAGCCCGATCGGGTTCAAGCAGACGCCGCAAGTACGTCAACGTCACCCTCAAATTCCGCGCCGCCTCGGTAACCCCAAGATCCGGCCAGCACAACGCGAACACCTGCTCCCGCGTCATCACGGGCCGCAACACCAACGCACCCAACAACTGCCGCACCCGCAACCGCCGCAACTCCGGCGCCTCCACCTCCACCCCATCCCGCGTCACCCTCAGGGCACCCAACACCTCCACCCCGGTCCGCACCGCCGGCGGCGCAGGCACAGCAGCAAGCAACCTCCCCGCTCCCCCACCCGGCACCCTCCCCAGCTCCCCATGCACCACCGCCCCCAACGTGTCCGCCAACCACCTCCCCAACCCCAACTCCCCCACCCCCGCGAGCCGAGCCGCCAACTCCACCGACCACGGCAACGGCAAAAAACACAGAAAATGCTCCACCGGCAACCGCCCAGCCCCACGCAGATCCCCAGCCCGAGCCGACACCACCGCCCGAGCCACCGCCCGCGCCTTCTCATGCGCAGGCCCCAACTCGACCCGGTCCCAAACCTCCCGCAACGGCTCCGCCAACACGTACCCCAACGCCAGGAACCGCCGCAGGTGGCGCTCGTGAAACCGATCCGTCACCGGCCACCGAGCCAGGTGCTCGGCAAACGCCTCCCGCGCCACCGCCTCCTCCCCACGCCCCACCGCGAGAGCACACCGAGCGGCCAGCGCCAACACCGCGTCCCGGGGATTGTCGTGATCCGCCGGATCACCGCACGGAAACTCGCACCACTCCTCGACATCCCCGCAACAGGAAGCCACCACAGCCTGGAACGCCGCCGACACGAACGAATCCCGAGCCGTCCCACCCACCGGCGCACCCCGCAACCGCGGCAGGTCGACCGGGTCACCGTCAAACCACCGCGCAATCGGCCCGTTCAACCTCAAATGCTCATCCGCCCCTGCCCCCGCCAACGCCAACGCCCCGTCCACCCCAGCCAACGCCCGATCCGCCAGCTCAGCCGCCTCACCCGCCCGCCCACACATGTTCAGGCAGTGGTAGTGAAACCGAACCGTCGCCAACTGGACCGGCCTGGGCACATCCACCACCGGCGCCCGCTCGATCTCAGCCAACGCGGCCTCCGGATCCCCTCCCACCTCCGCCACCGTCGCCGCCACGCTGTGCCGCAACACCAAGGCGATCGGTGTCGGCGCACCACTCAACTCACTCCCCCGCCGAGCAAGCTCCGCCAACCGCCCCAAATCCGCCCGGGAATGCGCGGTGATCACCGCCTGCCCCAGCACCGCCGTGTGCCGCAACCCCTCCCACGCCCGATCCAACAACGGGTCGATGCGCGAATCCGTGAAGTCCGCGGCGTGCAACACCGCCGCCCGCAGCAACAGGAACGCCGGCTCCTCCCGCACCCCGGCAGGCACCCACCCCAACCACCGCTCCGCCAACACCGCCGGCAAGGCCGAGAGGGTCGTGTTCACCAGTTCCACCGACAACTCGGCGAGCAACTCCCAATCCCCACCCCGCCACGCCAACACCCCCGCTCGCGCCAGGTCCCCCCGAGCCGCCAACACCGCCGCCGCACGCCGGTGCAGTTCCCGCGCCTCCTCAGCAGGGATGTTCCGCGCCAACGCCTCCGCCCACAGCTCGTGCGCCCGGTAACGCCCGTCGTCCAACACCCCCACCAACGGCACCGCGGGGATCAACCCGTCGACCCCACGCACCCCACCCACCTCCACGACCTCGTCCTCGGTCGCGGTGTGCAACGCGGCCAACGCCGCCAACACCCGCCGCTGCCCCGGGTCCAGCCGCCCCAACACCTCCTCCCACGCGTACCGCCAGGGCGCGGCAGGCCCCGCCGCGAACGCCAACCGCACCAACGCGGGCCACCCGCGCAACGCCCCCACCAGCGCCGGATCACCACCCAACCGCCGCCCCAACGCCCGCAACTCGCCGTCGGTGAACAACAACTCCTCCGCACCGACCCGCACCACCTCGCCGGCCGCCTCCCGCCGCGCCAACGGCAACTCCGGCACCTGCCGCCCGCACAGCACCACATGTGCCGTCGCCGGCAACTCCCGTACCAACTCCCCCAGCAACACCGCCCCAGGCGACCCGGACGGCACCTCGTGCACGTCGTCCAACACCAGGCACACGTCCAACGGCGCCATCCCCACCACGGCATCCACCACCGACCGCACGCCGCCCCGCCCAAGCCGCACCCCCGGCGAGACCCCCGGCAAGGCCCCCGACCCCACTCCCGGCAAGGCCCCCGACGCCACCCCCAACTCTGCCCCCGACACCACCCCCGACACCGCGACCGACGCCACCCCCGGCAACGCCCCGGCCAGCGCCTCCAACAAGGCCTCGGCCAACGCCTCAGCGCTCTCGTGCGCGGGCGAGCAGTTGACCCACACGTCCACCCCACGCGGCTCCAGCAGGTTCCCCCGCACGGCCTGCACGAGCATGGTCGTCTTGCCGAACCCGGCCCCCGCCTCGACCACCGTCACCGGGCACTCCCAGCGCCGCGCCAGCCGCTGCACCAAGCGCAGGCGCGGCAACTCGACGTCGAGGGGCCTCGGCAGGATGGTCGTCACTCTTCGACAGATCACCCGAAGCCGCCCCGAATACACGGGCCACCACCCGGGCCGCGCACACCCAGCGCGATCACCCTGCGAATCCGGGTGACCACCGTTCGTAGGTTTCGACGCGGGTCGGAGTGCTCCATACTCGCCTCCAGCGCGGCGGCCACCCCCTGCACCGGCCGCCGGCCCAGCTGGAGGTCTGTCGATGAAAGTACGAGTCGGGAAAGCACGAGTCGGGAAAGCACGACTGCGTCTCGCGACCGCGGCCCTGGTGCTCCTCGCGCCCGGCGCCGTGTTCGCGCCCAACGCCGTGGCGGCTGCGCCGGACAGCACGCCCTACTACTGGCAGGTGCCCGGAGCCGACGAGCGCACCCTGCAAGACGCCGGTTTCGACGTCGAGCACGGCACCGACGGGGCCGTGCAGGTCGTGGGCGACCAGCGGGTGGCCGCCCGCCTGACCGCCCTCGGCTACCGGCCGACGAAGTTCGACACGGTGTACAAGCCGCTGTCGTCACCCCGGTCCTCGGACATCGGCGTCCAGACCTACTACGGCGGCTACCGGACGGTGGCCGAGCACGAGAAGCACCTGACCGACGTGGCGGCGGCGTACCCGGCGTTGACGCAGGTGTACGACATCGGTGACAGCTGGCGCAAGACGCGCGGGCTGGGCGGGCACGACATCAAGGCCATCTGCATCACCAGGAAGCAGGCCGGGGACTGCGCGCTGAACCCGAACTCCGCCAAGCCCCGGTTCGCGCTGATCTCCCAGCTGCACGCGCGCGAGCTGGCCACCGGCGAGCTGGCGTGGCGCTGGATCGACCACGTCACCCAGGGCTACGGCTCCGACCCCGAGGTGACGTCCATCCTGGACACCACCGAGCTGTGGGTGATCCCGATCGTCAACCCCGACGGCGTGGACATCGTCGCCTCCGGCGGCAGCCGGCCGTTGATGCAGCGCAAGAACGCCAACAACACCGGCGCGTCCTGCTCGGTCCCCAGCTACGGCGTGGACCTCAACCGCAACTCCACCTTCAAGTGGGGCGGCGCCGGCACGAACAGGTGCGGCGAGACCTACCAGGGCACGGCGGCCGGCTCCGAGCCGGAGACCAGGGCCATCGAGGCCTGGTTCAAGCAGCTGTTCCCCGACCAGCGCGGCCCGGGCGACACCGACCCCGCGCCGGTGACCACCAAGGGCGTCATGATCACCGTGCACAGCTACGGCAACCTGATCATGCCGCCGTGGGGCTGGACGTGGGCCGCGAACCCCAACGCGACCCAGTTGGCGGCGCTGGGCCGGAAGATGGCGGCCTACAACGGGTACACGGTCGTGGCCGAGGGCGACACCACGGGCACGACCGACGACTTCACCTACGGCAACCTGGGCATCGCCAGCTACACGTTCGAGATCGGGTCCAGCAGCGGTAGTTGCGGCGGTTTCTTCCCGCAGTACTCGTGCGTGGACAGCCTGTTCTGGCCGAGGAACAAGGGCGCGTTCCTGACCGCGGCCAAGGCGGCCAAGGCTCCTTACGCGAGCTGATCACCCAAGCGCCGGGTCCGCGGCCCACGGACCCGGCGCGCCCCATCCCCACCGCCCCACGCCTCGCCGCAAGCCGCCCTTCGCGGGCCACCACGACTCAGATCAAGCCGCTGGAGGTGGCCTGACCACGGCGATCGGCGGGCCGTAGCGGCAGCCGCTGCCCGACCCGCCGCCCGGCCTGTTACCTGGCCCGCCGCCCGTGCGCCTCGTGTCCGGGCCGTCGCCGAACGAGTGATACGGCGGCATCAAGGGCTGAAAACCCTTGCGGCACCTGTCGGCGACCACGGGCCCCGGTCGACGATCGGGGTACCGGCGCCCGGCCGGCCGGTGCGTCCGACACCGTGCCCGGCGGCGCTTCGACCGGGGAGTGGAACATGACACACGCGCCCGTCCAGGTCCCGACCTCCGTGGAGCAGGTGATCGAGCGCATGCGGGCCATCGAGCAGGAGCTGGACCCGCACGACGGCGTCGCCTGCTTCAACCGGATGTACCGGCGGGTCACCGAGTTGGTGGGCCAGAACATCGTCGACGGCTTCTTCGAGGACCCGGCCTTCCTGGAGCGGATGGACGTGATCTTCGCCGGCCTGTACTTCAAGGCGGTGGACGCGTCCCCGAGCCGCCGGCCAGTGCCGTGGCAGCCGCTGTTCAACGTGCGCGGCAACCGGGTCGTCTGGCCCCTCCAGTTCGCGCTGGCGGGCATGAACGCGCACATCAACCACGACCTGGCGCTCGCGGTCAACGCCACCTGCAAGGAACGCGGCACCACCCCGCACACCGCCCCCGTCCACGCCGACTACCTGCGGGTCAACGACCTGCTGGCCAAGGTGGAGGCGGAAGTCCGCGCCGAGTACGAACCGCTGCTGCTCAAGCTCCCCACCGCCCAAGCCGAGGAGCTCAAGCACCACCTGACCTCGTTCAGCATGTCCCGCGCCCGCGACACCTCCTGGATCGCCGCCCTGTCCCTGTGGGAGCAACGCGACAACCCCCTGACCTACCCCGCCGCGCTGACCACCCTCGCCGCCTCGGTGGCCGCGGTCAGCACCGGCATCCTCACCCCGGTGGTCCCGCCACCTCCGGCGTGACCCTCCTGCGGCGGCCGGCTCAGAGGGTGGCGGGGGAAGCACAATCCTCACCGGCCGTCCAGGCGGTCGGCGTCGGGCAGGTTCAGGGCTCGGTACAGCTCCACCGCGCGGCGGCGGTGGTCGCGGGCCGAATCCGGTGAACCCGAGGCCTCGAAAGCGGCGCACAGTCCTTCGTGGGCGCGGGCGCACTGGTAGCGGTCGCCGGCCTCTTCCGCCAACTCCAGAGCGGTGCCGAACACCGTCACCGCTTCGCCGGGTTCGCCGGTCGCGCACAACGCCTCGGCCAGACCGATCGACGCGATCAGCCGCACGGAGCCGTCCCCCGTCCCCTCGGCGATCGCGACCGCCTCCCGGTGCCGGCGCACGGCCTCGGTCGACCGGCCCACGGCGTGCAGGGCCGAACCCTGCACGGTCAGGACGTAGGCCTCGTTGACCCGGCTGACGGAGGTCTGGATGAGCGGCAGGCCCTGCGTCACCAGGTCGAGGGCCTTGGGGCCGTCTCCCAGACCCAGGTGGGCCGACGCCATGTTGGCCAGCACGTGGCCGACCTGGTCCAGCGCGCCGACGTCCTCGGCGACCGCGCGCGACCGTTCGAAGTACACCAGCGCACCCGTGTAGTCGCCGCGCCGGCGCAGGACGTTGCCGATGTTGTTCAACGCCGAGCTCGCGTTCGCGCGGTCGCCGAGGGTCTCGGCGATCTCCAGGGCCTCGTGGTGGGCGGCGAGGGCGTCGTCGTGGCGGCCGTGGCCCCAGTGGATGTTGCCGATGTTGGTCAACGTCCTCGACCGGCTCGCCGGGTCGCCCACCGCGCGGGCCAGTTCCAGCGCCTGCTCCTAGTGCTCCAACGCCAACGACAGCCGGCCGTGCCGCTCGTGGATCACGCCGATGTTGTTGAGCACCCGGCCAACCACCGCGCGGTCGTCCAGCTCGCGGGCGATGGCCAGGGCCTGCACGTAGTGGTCGAGCGCCTCGGTGAACAGGCCCTGCCGCCAGCACGTCGCGCCCAGGTGGTTGAGCGCGCGGCCCTCGCCGGCGCGGTCGCCCACCAGTCGGGTCGCGGCCAGTGCGCGCTGGTGGAAGGCCAGTCCGGTCGTGCCGCGGCCGGTGTCGAGCAGGTGTCGCAGCAGCAGCGTGGCGAGGTCGGCGGTGTGCTGGGGGCGCTCGTGGTGGTCGGCGACGGCGAGCAGGTTCGCTTCCTCCGCGTCCAGCCAGGCACGGGCGTCTTCGGGTGTCGGCACGTCGACGGGCACGGTCGCGGGCGGCACGTCCGGCCGGCGGTGCTTCTCGTACGGGTACAGCACGTCCATCGCGACCGCCGTCCCGTGCCGGTAGTGGTCGGCCAGCCGCAGCAGGGCCTCGCGGGTCCGGGACGGCGGGTCCTCCAGCCGCGACCGTTCCACCGCGTAGGCACGGACCAGGTCGTGGAAGGCGAACCGGTCCGGCGTCGGGCACTCGACCAGGTGCGCCGACACCAGGCCGCGCACCACCTCCCGGGTCGTGTCCGGGTCGAGGTCGGCCACCGCCGCCGCGGCACGCAGGTCGAGGTCTTGCACCGGCTGACGGGCCAGCAACCGCAGCACGCGGGCGTGCGCGGCGGGCAATCCTTCGTAGGACAGGGCCAACGCGGCGCGGACACCGCCCTCCAGCGCGAGCGCGGTCAGCGGCGGCAGGTAGTCGGCGAGGGTCCAGTCCGGGTGGTCGCGCAGGTGCCGGCCGATCACCGACACCGCCAGCGGCAGCCTGCCCAGCAGGTCGGCGATCCGCGCCGCGACCTCCGGGTCCTGGGCCACCCGCCGCGCGCCGGCCGTGCGGCGCAACAACACCGCGGCCTCCTCCGGCGTGAACACCGGCAACACGAATCCCGGCAGGCCCGGCAGCTCGGTCCGGCTGGTCACCAGCGTCCTGCACTCCGGCGAGCCGGGCAGCAACGGCTCCACCTGCGCCGCGTCACGCGCGTTGTCCAGCACCACCAACGCCCGCGCGGCGGCGGCCCGGTCCCGGTACAGTGCGGTCCGCCCCTCCGGGGTGCGCGGCAACGCGTCCCCGCGCACGCCCAGCAGCCGCAGGAACGCCTCCACCACGGCGTTCGGGTCGGCGGGCGGGCCGTCCGGGTCCACCCCGCGTAGGTTGGCGACCAGCACCGCCCGCGCCGGGTCGCCCGCCAGGACGCGGTGCGCGAGGTGGACGGCCAGGGCCGTCTTGCCCACCCCGGCCATCCCGGTGACCGCCAGGACCGGCCCGTCCCACGGCGGCAGGTCCGCCCGCTCGGTGAACTCCGGCACGTCGTCGGGCAGCCGGCCGCGCACGCCGACGTGCCCGGCCGCCTCACGCTCGCCCAGCACCCGGGCCAGCGCGTGCTCCCACCGGGCCACCACGTCGGCGTCGTCCACCAGCGCCCGCACGATGCCCAGGAGCAGTTCGGCGTTGGGTCGCCGCCGCCCCACGCGGAAGCAGTCGCCGACGGTCGCGCGGGCCGGCCACTCGCCGCGCGGGCGTCCGGCGGCGTGCCACTGCTCGTGGACCCGCTTGGTCAGGGTCGTGATCGACGGGTCGCCCACCACGGCCTTGAGGTGCCGCAGCGCTCCGATGAACTCGTCCAGGGACCGGGCGTGGTCGGGGTCGGGCGGCAGCACGCGGCGAATCGTAGGGAGCCCGGCCGCGCGGCCGTCCAGGTTCGTCCAGGTTTCACCCGGACGCACGCCGGCCGCGCCAGGGTGATCACGGGCGGGCGCCAGGGGGATGGACGTGCCGGGGCGCCCGCCCTCGACGAGGGGAATCGACATGGCACAACTACGCAGACCCGGCTGGGTCGTCGTGATCACGGCGGCCCTGCTCGCGGGTCTCGCACCGGTCGGCGTCGCCACGGCCCAGATGCAGGTGGCCGCCGAGGAGGACCCGGTCGCCGGGCACAGCAGGGAGCCGCTGCCCGGCCAGTTCTACACCGCCCGCGCCCGCGTGCTGGACAACGTACGCATCGAGGCCGGCGCCGAGACGACCGTCCGGATCGCCGGCGTCGGCGGGCTGCCCGCGGCGAACCTGGCGTCCGTGGCGGTCAACGTCGCCGCCAAGGGCGCGTGGTTCAACACCGGGTCGCTCGCGGTCCGCGCGTCCGACGCGCCCGAGCCGACCACCACCGCGCTGGACTACAACCCGAACACCAACCAGGCGAACCTGGTCACCGCCGCCGTCGGCGCGGACGGCGCGATCAAGGTGCGCAACCGCGGCAACCAGGCCGCGAACGCCACGCTCGACGTCCTGGGCTACACCCTCACCACCCCGGACGCCCAACTGGGCCTGGGCGGGTCGTTCGTGCCCCTGACCCCGGCGAAGCTGCTGGACAACCAGGTCGTCGCGGCGGCCGGGAACGTCGAGCTGACCCCGCTGGGCGCGGCCGGCATCCCGACCGAGGGCGTCACCGCCGTGGCGCTGGACGTCGTGGCGAGCAGCCCTCGCGACGGCGGCACGGTGCGCGTCTACCCGGCGGGCGAGGCGTGGCCGGTCGACGCGACGCTGGAGTACACCGCCGGCCGGACCGCCCGCAACCTGGCGATCACCACGCCCGGCGAGGACGGCAAGATCAACGCCCACAACCTCGGGTTCGGCGCGGCCACCCTCACCGTCACCGCGGTCGGGTACTTCACCGACACACCGGTGTCGCCCGGCAAGGGCGTGCTGCGGACGGCGGCCCAGGCGCGCGTGGCCACCGACGTCACCGTGCCGGCCGGCGGCGAGGTCACCCTCGACCCGCGCGGCCAGGGCAAGGTGCCCGCGGGCGCCGACGCGGTCGGCCTCAACGTCACCGCCAAGAGCAGCGGGACCGGCGCGGTGGCCGTCCGCCCGGCCGGCACCGCCGACACCGGCGGCCAGACCGCCGCGTACGCGCCGGGCACGCCGTCCAGCGGGTTCGCGCTGACCGGGCTGGGCGCGGACGGGCGGGTCACCGTCCGCAACTCCGGCTCCGCGCCGGCCGTGGTGTCGCTGGACCTGTACTCCTACACCACCACCATCGCCTCACTGGAGCTCGACCCGCACGCGGCGGCCCCCGGCGACACCGTCGCGGTGCGCGCCAACGACCTGCCCGCGTCGGTGACCACGCTGACGGTGACCTCCGACGCGTTCACCGGCCCGGTCACCCTGACCCGGGCAAGCGCGAACGCACCGCTGACCGGCACCGCCACCGTCCTTCCGGCGCTCAAGCCCGGCACGTACGGCGTGGGATCCGGGACCGTGGCCACCACCGTGGACGTGACCAGCCCCGGCGAGGTCGACCCGGCCACCGGCGCGTTCCGGGTCGACTCGTTGGCCCTCGCGGCGGACGGGATGCTGGTGACCCCGGCCTACGGCGTCGGCCAGACCGTGCTGGACCGGCCCGACCAGAAGGTCCTCGGCCCCGGCTGGCGGCCCCAGCTGCTCGCCGGTCTGACCGGCCAGCAGCTCGCCGACCAGGGCGGATCGGTGCAGATCAGCACGCAGGACGGCGAGACCCGGCGCTACGACCGCGGCGAGGACGGCACGTTCCGCAGCGCCGAGGGCGGCACGCTCACCAAGGACGCCGCCGACCGGATCACCGAGCACGACTCCTCCGGCGTGGACTTCACCTGGTCCCGCGCGGCGACGGGGTGGCTGGTCACTGCGGTCGGCACGGCCGACGACGGCACCGCCCGGGTCGTGCACGACGACCAGGGCCGGGTGGCGAAGATCGTGGCGCCCCTCGCGGACAACCTCATCCCGCCCACCTGCGGCACCGACGCCGGCTTCGGCTGCGCCGCGCTCACCCTGCACTACGCCACGACCACCACGGCCGGCGACCAGCTCGGCGACTTCGCGGGCCGGCTCAAGGAGATCACCCACACCGCTGACGGGGTGCCGACCACCACCGCGCAGAGCTTCCGGTACGACGCGGCGGGCCGGCTGCGTGACGCGACCGCCGACACCGACCGGGAGGCCTACCAGTACGACGAGCGCGGCCTGATGACCGAGCTGACGTCCACGGAGACCGGCGGCTGGCGGTTCGAGTACGACCCGGCGGGCCGCCTGGTGCAGCAGAGCAGGACGTCCTCGGGGCTGTCGGCGCAGGCCGCGTGCCTGTACGCCTCCCAGTACGCCTTCGGCGAGTGCTGGGCCATCCCGGTGTGGAAGGGCAGCAAGAGGTACTACCCGGGCTGGCGCAAGACCCCGAAGGGCAAGTGGGTCGTCGGGGTCGACTTCGACCGGTGCAGCATCCCGAAGAAGCTCGGCGGACCGCCCGGGGACAAGCGCTTCTGGAAGGCGTGCGACATGCACGACTACCTGATCATGGCGCACGACTCCGGGAAACTCCCGTCACGCATCAAGAAGAGCGCCGTGGACGCGGTGTTCTACACGGTGATGAAGACGTACAGCTGCGGCAGCGCGTACTGCAAGGCCAAGGCGTGGGCCTACTACAAGGCCGTACGCCACCACCGCCCCAACTGGTGACGACCTGTGGCCCCCGGATCCGTCCGGGGGCCACACGCGGCTACACCAAAGTCGCACCACCGGTAGCCGAAGGTCTCCTGTGGACCGGTCCACACCGGCTTACTGTGTCGGGCGTGCACGGTGATGCGAAGCTCGCGGAGAAGTTGGTCCAGCGCCTGGGTTCCCGACACCCGGTGGCCGCCGTCGCCACGGTCTCGTCGGAGGGGACGACCGTGGCGAGCGTGGGCACGCCGCTGGACGCCGATTTCGAGATCGGCTCGATCTCCAAGGGCGTCACCGGCTTGCTGTACGCCGACGCGCTGGAACGCGGCGAGATCACGACGTCCACCACCTTGGGCGACCTGCTGCCCCTGGCCGGGTCGCCGGCGGCCGACGTGACCCTGTCTTCCCTGAGCACCCACCGCTCGGGCCTGCCCAGCCTGCCCGGCCCGTTCCTGCGCAAGTCGCTCGCCCTGTGGCTGCACGGCACCAACCCCTACGGCGAGACGCTGGACGAACTGCTCACCCAGACCCGCACGGTCCGCCCAGGCCCACCCCGCCCCAAGTACTCGAACCTGGGTTTTCAACTCCTGGGCCACGCCTTGGCCGCCGCCGCCGGCACCACCTTCACCACCCTGCTGGACACCCGCATCGCCACCCCGCTGGGCCTGACCACCTGGTACGCCCCGGCCACGGCGTCCGACCTGCGCCCCGGCGCCCTCACCGGCAGGACCAGGTGGGGCCGTCCCCGCCGGCCGTGGACCGGCGAGGCACTGGCCCCGGCAGGCGGCATCCGCACCACCATCACCGACCTGGCCCGCCTCGCCCACGCCCTCCTGGACGGCACCGCCCCCGGCGTCGACGCCCTGAACCCGGTAGCCGACTTCACCGGCAAGGTCGTCCGCATCGGCGCGGCCTGGATCACCCTGGACCGCCTCGGCCGCACCATCACCTGGCACAACGGCGGCACCGGCGGCTTCCGCACCTGGCTGGGCATGGACCGCGCGGCCGGCGCCGCGGTGGTCCTGCTGTCCGCCACCGCGGCCTCCGTGGACCAGCCCGGCTTCGCCCTGCTGGCCGACCTGTGACGCCGTCGGGTCAGCCCCGCACGCTCAGGTAGACCGCACGGACGGCCAGCGTCCGTTCGACCTCGTCGATGATCGGGGCGAAGAACTGCTGCCGGTGGTCGGCGTCGCTCATCGACGTGATCGCGAAGTACATGCTGCCGAAGGCGGCGAACAGGGTCGCGTTGCGCAGCAGGGCCACCGGCAGGTCCGGCAGCAGCTTGGAGGAGATCGGCGGGCTGCCGATCCACTGCTCGGCGGTCTCCGGCGTGACCACGATCAGGCCCAGCAGCAGGAAGAACGCGAACAGCGCGAGTCCCACCACGGCGGCCTGGACGAGTTGGCGGGTCGCGAGCATGAGCAGCAGGTTGCGGTTCTGGCGGCCGTTGAGCGGGGTGGCGCGCAGCGGTTCGGTGATCTCGACCGCGGCCAGCGGGGTGCCCTGGCAGGCGGCGGTGAGGCGGTCGGGGCGCAGGTCCTGCTCGACGCGGCCGATCTCGTCGCGCAGGCGGGCGGCGGCGGCCAGGACGGTGATCGCGCTGAACAGCAGCACCACCAGGGTCAGCCGGAACCAGCCGAGGTTGTTCATCGCCTGCCACAGCTCGCCGGTGAAGAACAGGAACAGGGTCACGAACAGCATCGCGGGCAGCGCCCGGCCCAGCAGGCGCACGCTGTTGCGCAGGTCGTTGACGGTGCGTCGGACGGCTTTGCCCAGCAGCGTGCCCAGGCCGTAGGTCGTGGCCAGCGCCGTGCCGACGAAGACGGCGGCGAAGAAGATCAGGAACCCCAGGAGCCCGACCGCACCGCCACCCGGCGGCGTCACCGTGTCGTCCACCGCGAGTTGCAGCAGCGGAACGGCCACCGGCATCACGGCGTAAACCCCGAGGATGACCCGCGTGGCCGCCCGCGAAAGCCGAGGCAACCGCCGCACGAACAACCGCAACGCCACCCACGTGACCACCGTCGCGGTCACCACGCCGGCCAGCAACACCCACCGCTGCGCCCCGGCGGACCGCAACGGCACCAGCCACGCGAGACTCGCCAACGTGACCAGCCCCAACGCGGGCAACATGCGCGGCAACACGTGGGTGAGGAACCCGTACCCCTCGATCATGGTCGGCGTGCCGTCCCGCACGAACCAGTTCTCGGCGGCACGCACCCGGACCCGGACAGAACTCGACGGCATGCCGCGGATCATTCCACCGTGGACACCCGCACTCGAACCCGCAGTGGGTCGCCGCCGCTCGAAATCACACCGGCAGCTTCGCCGACAGCACGTCGAAGTAGCGTTGCGCCGACCAGGCGGAACGGTCGCCGATGACGTAGAGGCGGCGTTTGGCCCGGCTCACCGCCACGTTCAGCAGGTTCGGCGTGCTCGCCGCCCAGCGCCGGGCGCCGGGACGGGCGGGGTCGCCGCCCAGGACCAAGATCACGACGTCGGCCTGCTTGCCCTGTGCCCTGTGGACGGTGCCCGCCACCAGGCCCGGGTAGCGGTGGGTGCGGGCGGCCAGGCGGCGGGCGATGTCGCGGAACGGGGTCACGGCCATCACCTCCGACATGTCGAAGCCCAGGTCCGCCAGGGTGCCCAGCACGCGGTCGAGCCGTTTGCCCTCCTCCGGCACCCAGTGGCCGCGCGAGGAGCCGGTGACGACGTCGATCCACTTCGACGGCGGCAGCGACGGGTAGGTTCGGGCGAAGCGCTCGCCGGCCGCGTCGCCGGTGCCGTCGATCATCAGGCCGTCGTAGGCGATGCAGTTGACGATGTCGAACATCGGCTGGTCGCAGCGCCGGTGGACGGTCAGCGGCACCCCGACCCAGGTCACGCCCTCGCCGTCGGGCAGCGAGGTGCCCAGCGGGGTCAGGCGGTCGGCCAACCGCTGCACGGACGTGCGGCTCGCGGACCACTCCTCGTCCACGCCCGCCTGCGTCCTGATCGCCTGTTCGGCGCGGAACGGCAAGGTGGTCACCGGCTCCAGTTGCAACGGGTCGCCGACGACGACCGCGCGCCGGGTCCGCCACAGCGCGCCGACGGCGTTCTGCGGGGTCGCCTGCCCGGCTTCGTCGACCAGGAGCCAGCCGAGGGCCTCGGGCCCCAGGTGCCGGAACAGCCGGGCGTAGGAGGCGAACGTCGTGGACACCACCGGCACGACGAAGAACAGGCTGCGCCATGCCTCCAGTGCCGCGTCTTCGGCGACGTTGTCAGGCGCCTCGCCCGAGACGAGGTCCAGGGCGGCTTGCAGGTTGCGCCGCATCTCGCCGGCCATGTGCCGCAGGAACGCCTTGTGCAGGGCCAAAGCGGCCAGGAACAGGCCACTGCGGGCGGTGTTCCACTCGGGGTCGGTCCACAGCGCGACGGATTCGCGGCTTTCGCGGTCCTGGTACCACTCGTCGCCCGGGAAGTGCTTGCCCAAGGTCTCCGCGCCGGCGTCCACCAGCCGCTGCACGGAGGCGAGCGCGGCGGCACGGTCGCGCAAGGCGCGTTCGGCCTGTTCCGCGGTGTGTCGTGCTTCCTCCACGGCTTGGTGCGCGGCGGCGACCTCGTTCCTGGCCGCGGTCAGCGCCGCCGGCGTGCCGGGCTTGCGGGGCAGGCTGGGTCGCGGGGTCTGCTGGGCCGCCGCCAAGCCCGCCTGGGCTTCCTGCACCTGACCCCGCAGCCACGCGTCGTACTGCTTCCACTGCCGGCCGAGACGGCCGAACGTGCGCAGCGACGCCCACAGGCCGGGTCGGACCCGTTGGTGCTCCTGGTGGGCCTGCCACCGGACGGTCACCTGCGCCTGCCACGCCTCGATCGCCTTGTCCGCGGACGCGCGGTGCTCCTGCGTGATCCGCTCGACCTCGGCCTGGTGCGCGGCGAGGACCGCCTCGAACTCCTCGCCGTGCCGCCGTTCCGCGACGACCGCGGCGGTGTGCCGGTGCCGCGCGGAGGTCAAGCGGTCCTCGGCGTCACCCGCCGACCGCCGCAGGGACGCGACCTCCTGGCTCAGCGACCGGTGCCGCAGCGCTGCCCGGTGCACCTCGTCCCGGCGCGCGCGGATGTTCTCGACGAGCGCTTCGGCGGCGCGGAACTCCCGCACGGCGTCCTGCCACGTGGTCTCCGGCGCGGTGTTCTCCCAGTGCTTGAGGACGTGCAGCAAGCCGTCCCACGACCACGGGTCGTCGTCCTTCCTGGTCTCGTACCAGAAGGCGTTCACGAACCGGCTCCGGTTGGCCTTGTTGCCCAGCCGCGCCGCCACCAGCGCCCACGCGGCGCCCCCACCGGCTTCGGGACCGGTGTCGGCCGCCAGCAGGCCGCTCGCGATCTCAGGGAAGTAGCCCACGGCGGCGGCGCGGTCGCGCCACGACCCGTCGATCGCGTCGGCGGCGGGGATCTCGTCGGTGACGTTCTGCACCGCGCCGTTGTTGGACGACGCGACCACCATCTCGAAGCCGACGAGCGTGGGCTGCCACTCGCTGACCACACGCGTCCGCTGGCCGCTCTTCCACCGCATCTCCCTGCCGGTGAACGCCCGTCGCGGGTCGCTCAGCGTCGACAGCCGGCGGGCGCGTTCGACGACCAGCGCCGCGACCAGGTCGCGCAGCATCGTCGTCTTGCCGGTGCCGGGCGGTCCGTTGACGCCGGTCACGCCGGCGTCCGGCATGGCCAGCGCGGTGCTGACCGCGAGCTGCTGGTTCAGCGCCAGGGCGTGGTCCGGTTTGCTGGGCCACCGCCCCGCCGGGACGTGCTCGGGCGCGGTCGCCGCCAGCACGGCGTGAACGTCCTCCCGGACGTCGACCCGTCTCGCGGTGGGGATCGAGCGCTCGGGTAAGAGGTAGTCGCTCAGCGCCGCGCCGAAGTCGCCCTCGGCGAGCCGCTCGGCCACGGTGCCCAGGTCGTCGACGATGAAGCTGTTGAGGAAGTCGTGGCCCGCGGCGGTCGTGCGGCGGGACACGATCCGGCTGCTGACGCGGATCTCCTCCGGCCGCAGGACGACCTCGGTGCCCGTGGCGGCGACGGCGGCGGCCAGGCAGGCGGCGAGCCGGTCGTGGTCCAGGACCACGGGCGTCCGAGTGGACGAGCGCTTCACGTCCTCCTCGCCCGTGAAGTCGTCCTCGTCGTCCTCGTCGGCGAAGTCGTCCTCCGTGACGACGTCCTCGGTGGTGACGATGTCCCGCCAGGCCAGGAAGAACGCGTCGACGGCCTTGTCGAAGTCGGACAGCCACTCGACCCCCTGACCGCCGTGCCGGACCACCTGGCCGGTCGCCCACGCGCAACTGGACAACACCGCCGAGTCGAGCAGCGGCTGACCGCTCTCGTCCACCACGAACGCGGCGACCGCGCTCTCGCCCGCCGGGCGCTCGTCGTAGCTCTCCCCGTCGGCGGTGAACACCCGCGACAGCGCGTCGAAAACGCCGTCCAACTGGTAGATGCCCAGGTAGACGACGTGCTGCCAGGCCTGCATGGGGTGGAGCGTGCGCCGGGCGAGCGGGTGGCCGCGCTCCCACGGCAGCGGCTCGTCGGGCTGCACCGCGTAGACCATCCGCTCGCGGTCGACCTTCTCCGCGCTCTGCGGGCTGAACATCTCGACCGTGCGCCAGAACTCGACGACACGGGACTTCTCCACGTCCTCCGACCGCACGACGCCCGGCCCCCTCACCATCCGCAGCAGGCAGGGCGACAAGCTACCGTCACACCGTTTCCGAACGATCATCACACCGAGGCGACCGACAGGACCCGCCGGTCGCCTCGGGTGTGGGTCAGGCCGGGGCGTGCAGCGCCGCGACGGCCGCCGCGATGCCCTTCTTGTCGTAGGCGGCGGTCGGCAGGGTGGAGCCGTGGGCGTGGCGGACGGTGCCGGTGCTGTCGACCAGCACGCTGCCGGACTGCTGCATCGAACCGAACACCTTCCGGCTCAGCCCGACCATCTCGTGCGGTGTGCCGTCGAGGGCCGTGAGCACGGGGAACTCGATGCCCCGCTTGGCCCGCCACGCCGCCGCCGTCTCCCGGTCCTCCGGGACCGCGATCAGGACGTGGACGCCGGCCGCCGCGAACCGCTCGGCGTCGGCGGCGAGGTCCCGGACGTGCCGGTTGCAGACGGGGCACGTCGTGGACCGCATGAAGTACAGCAGCACCGCGTGCGCGCCGACGTGGTCGGAGAGGCGGACGGTGTGGCCGGTGGTGTCCTGCAACACCATTTCCGGAGCGGCCGACCCGGGTGTGAGCACAGTGGACCTTCCCTTCGCACGGTTGTGGCCCACACAAGAGGCGCCGGAGCCGCGAAAGGATTCACGCCCGCCGCAGGACCCGATATTCAGGCCCGCCGCGGGACCCGGCGGAAGGCCATAATCGAGGTATGGCCACCGATCCCGCCGACGAGCCCGCAGCCGAGCCGCCCCAGCCCCCGCCCGCCGACAAGGCGTGGCTCGAAGTCGAGAACGTGCGCGGGGAGGACATCCCCGAGGAGGGCTCCTGGCCGTTCGAGCGGCGCGGGTGAGCGACCAGGGCAAGACCTACGCCGGGTTCATCGAGGCGGAGGTCAAGGCCGAGCGGGAGCGGCGGGCGGCGTTCGACGCGCGCGGGCAGGCGCTGATCACCACCTCCGGGGTGCTGGTCACGCTGCTCACCGGGGTGGCCGCGCTGGTGAAGACGGCCGCCACACCGCGCTTCCCCGTGGCCGTGACCGCCACGACCGGCGCCGCGCTGCTGCTGTTCGCCGCCGCCGCGGCGTGCGGGGTGGTGGCCGGGTGGAACCGGCACTACGCCGTGACCGCGCCCAGGACCCTGGGGCGGATGGTGGCCGACCACTGGACCGACGACGAGGTGGACGCCCGCAACAACGTCGCCACCCTGATGGTCCGCACCCTGGAAACCCTCCGGCACAGCAACGGTTTCAAGGCGCGGTGGGTGGCGACCGGTCTGGTCGTCCAGGTGGTCGCGCTGGTCGTGCTGGGGGTCGCGGCCGTGCTGACGATGGCGCACGTGTGACCGCGCGGCGGGCGGACGAACTCGCCGGCCTCGGCCGGTGGCGGGACGCCGTGGCCGCCTACCTGGACCACCTGGGGACGCACCCCGACGACCTGGACGCCCGTGCCGGCCTCGGGATCGCCCTGCGCGCCGTGGCCGACCCCGCCGGCGCGGTGGCCGCGTTCGACCGGGTGCTCGCCGCCGACCCGGACCGGTTCCCGCCCCGCTACCAGCGCGCGCTGGCGCTGGCGGAGCTGGGACGCGACCGGGAGGCGGTCGAGGACCTGGACCGGTTGATCTCGGGTCACCCCGACGTCTGGTACCTGTGGTCGGACCGCGGCGGGCTGCACGCCCGAGCGGGTGACCTCGACACCGCCTTGCGCGACCTGGCGGAGGCGGCGCGGTTGGCGCCGGAGGAGCCGTTCGCCCGGTTCAACCTGGGTCTGGTGCTGGCGGAGACCGGCCGGCTCGTCGAGGCACACCACCACCTGGCGCGCGCAGGCCCGGACGCGGCGCCGGTGCGCGACCGGGTCCGCCGGACGCTGCTGGCGCGGGCGACGCCGGACGACCTGGACGAAGCGGTGTTCGCGGTGTTCGACGCCGGGTCCGCCGAGGAGGTGGCTGCCTTCGCCGAAGCGCACCCGTTCGTGCTCACGGAAGCGTTCGTCGACCTGGTCGGCGAGGTCGCCGCCACGCCGCGACTGCTGCTGCCCGCGCAGTCCTGGCGGCGGGTGGAGGACCTGCGGCTGCTCGCCGACGACACGCCCGGAGAAGCGCCGCCCGGCTCGTTCGGCGGCCTGTCCGAGCGGATGGCCGCCCTGCACGACAGCGGCGACCACGAGGCCGCTCACGCGCTCGCGCCGCAGGTGGCGCGTCTGGCAGAGGAGGAGTTCGGCACTGGGTCGGCCCAGCACGCGCGGCAGGTCGGCAGTTGGGCGGTGCTGGCCCTGCGGGTGGGCGCGCCGGACGCCGACGACCTGGTCGCGACCGCGCACGACCTGCTGTCCCGCGTCGATCCCGCCGCGCTGACGGGGCTGCTGGTGAGCGTGGCCACGCTCCGCCCGGGAGAAGCGGACCGGGCGCTGGACGACGCGCTCGCCGTGATCCGCGACCCCGCCGTGGCGGTCGACGCGGAGGACGCGGCGCGCGTCTACCGGGCCAAGGGCCTGCGGCTGCGGGAAACCGGGCGGTACGCCGAGGCCGAGGACGTGCTGCGCGAGGCGGTCGCGGTGCCCGGCGTCGAGGGCGATCGGCTGGCCGAGCTGTGCACGTGGCTCGCTGAAGCGGTGTTCCAGCAAGGGCGTCCGGCCGAAGCCGTGCCGTGGTGCGAACGCGCGCTGGAGATCCGGCGCGCCGAGCACGGGGAGACGCACCACCTGGTCGCCACGGCGATGCGCGACCTCGGGCACGTGCACCAGGCAGTGGGCGATCTCGGCTCCGCCGAGGCATGGCTGCGGCGCGCGGCGGAGGTCTGGTCCCGGCTGCCCGGCCACGACGGCGACGCGGCCGAGGCGGAGGCCGACCTGGCGGCCCTGTTCGAGGACACGGGGACGATCGGGGACGCGCCGGACGTGGACCTGGCCGCGGCGAAGCACCAGCTCGCCCTCGACCGCCTGCAACGCGGCTCGCGGACCGGTGTCGTCCCACTGCTGCGAGAAGCACTCGCCCTGGCCCCGGACAACGACCTGATCCGCCTCGACCTGGCCGAGTCGCTGAGCGATGACGACGAGGTCGAGCGCTTGCTGTCCGACGTCCTCGACCGGGGTGACCAGCGGCACCGCGGACGGGCGTTGGTCGGGCTGGCGGCGGTGGCGCAACGCCGGGGCGACCCGGCGGGGGCACGACGGCTCCTGCGCGAAGCCGTGGCCCTGGCCGACGCCGACGAGTCGGTGGAGAACCGGGTCGTCGGCCGGCAGCACCTGACCCTGGCCCTGGTCCGCGCGCACGACTTGGCGCAGGCGTACGAGACCGCGCGGCAGGCCGTGGCCCTGGCGCTGGGCGCGTTCGGCCCCGACGCCCCGCTGACCGTCCTCGCCGAGCTGACCCGGGCGCGGGTGCTGACCGAGGACGGCCGCCACGCCGAGGCCGAGCCGGTGATCCGCCGCGGCATCGCCACGCTGGAACGCCAGGTGCGCCCCGAGGACGGGACGCTGGTGTCGGCGTACAACGACCTCGCCCACTGCCTGCTGCACCAAGGACAAGCGCACCGCGCGGTCCCGGAGTTCCGCCGCGCGCTGGCCGCCGACACCGCCCTGAGCCGCACGGCCACCGCCACCATCGCGAAGAACCTCGCCTTCGCCCTGGCCGACCTGGGCGACTTCGCCACGGCCCGCGCGCTCGCCGCCGACGCCGCCGAGCGCGTCCGGGTCGAGCGGGGCCCCGACGACCCGCGCTACGGCTCGTTCCTGGCTACCCTCGGTCAGCTCGAACGGGCCGACGGCGACCTCGTGGCCGCCGCGGACCACTTGGTAGCCGCGTGCCGCATCCTCGACCACGGTTCCGACGACCGATCCCTCATCGCCGCCCAGGGCGACCTCGCCGACCTGTACCTGACCATCGGCGCGAAGGACACCGCGCTGTCCTTCGCCGTCGCGGCCGAGGTCGCCGCCCGTGCCCGCTACGGCGACGACAACCCGCAGCTCGCGCCGGTCCTGTCGCACGTGGCGAAGTGCCGGGCGGCCACCGGCGACCCGGACGCGGCCGAGCGGCTGTACCGGGAGGCGCTGGACCTGGTCCCGTGGTCGCGAGCCCACCTGATCGACCTGGCGGAACTCCGGATCGCCACCGGCGAGTACGAGGGTGCGTTCACGATCCTGGAACGCCTTGTGGCGCAAGAGGACGCCGACCTGCCCGGCGTGTTGGCCGACGCCACGGGGCCGGTGCGGACGGCGCACCTCCGGAGGCTCCAGCGCACGGTCACCGACTACCTCAACCTGGTCGTGCTGGGCCACGACACCCCGGAGGTGGTGCGGCGGGCGTGGGAACTGAGCGTGCGTCGGCGCGGGCTGGACGCCGAGTACCTGGAACTGCGCGCCACCGCCCCGAAGTCGGCCGACCTGCGCGCCGAACTCGCCCGGGTGGACACCGACATCAGCCGGGCCGTGCTGGTGGGGACCACCGACGACCTGCCCCGGCTGCGCGCCCGACGCGACGAACTCGAACACACCCTGGCCGCCCGCGTGCCCGTCGCGCGCATGGGGTCGGTGGACGCCGACTCCGTGCTCGCGGCCCTGCCGCCGGACACGACCTTGGTGGACATCGTGCGCGCGGACGCCGTCGACTACGCCAACACCGTCCTGGGCGCGCCCGCCGGCCCGGTCGAGTACGACCACAAGTGGCGTCGGCACCCGGCCCGCTACTTGGCCTTCGTCATCGGCACCGCCCGGGACGTCCGGTTGGTCGACCTCGGGCCGACCGAGCCCGTGGACGAGTTGGTGCGGGCGGTCCGGCGCGGGATCTACCGGCGATCCCCCGACACCGCCGCCGCCGAGGCTCTGGCCGCGTCCCTGACTCCGGTGCTGAACCTCGTGTCCACCAACAAGCTCCTGGTGGCCTTGGAGGGACCGCTGGCCCAAGTGCCCTGGCAAGTCTTGCCCGCCCTGCACCGCCTCCTCCTCGACGACCACACGATCAGCTACCTGTCCACGCCCCGCGAAGTCCTCCGATGGGACGCCGACCGGGCCACGACCGCGCCCCTGGTCGTCGGCGACCCGGACTTCGACCTCGGCGGACCGCCGGGCCGGCTGGACCGGCTGCCCGCCACCCGGACCGAGTGCACGGAGATCGCCGACCTGCTGGCCGTGGAACCGCTGCTGGACCGCGCGGCCACCAAGGCAGCCGTGCTCGCGGTCCGCTCACCGACCGTCCTGCACCTGGCCACGCACGGCGTGTTCCTGCCACCCGCCGCGCCACCGCCGGACGACCACGTCTACGACACCGTCAACCTGCTCGAGGTCCCCGGCGAGGGCACGTTCCTGGTCGACGCCAGCCGCCGCTCCCCCACCCGCCCGGACATCGACCCGCTGCTGTCCTCCGCCGTAGCGCTGACCGGCTTCAACGCCTGGATCACCGGCCGCCCAACCGCGCCGGAGGTGGACACCGGCACGGTGACCGCGCAGGAGGTCTGCGCGATGGACCTGCGCGGCACCCGG
The DNA here is from genome assembly GCF_037401995.1 of Saccharothrix sp. CCNWYY140. NCBI lineage: Bacteria > Bacillati > Actinomycetota > Actinomycetes > Pseudonocardiales > Pseudonocardiaceae > Saccharothrix > Saccharothrix sp. CCNWYY140. Next base: position 66,263 of record NZ_JBBEGC010000014.1, on the reverse strand, counting down.
CTGGTGGTGCTGTCCGCGTGCGAGACCGGACTCGGCGACCACAGCCCCGGCGAGGGCGTGCTGGGCCTGCGGTGGGCGCTGCGGGTGGCCGGCGCACGGACCGTCGTCACCGCGCTGTGGAAGGTGCCCGACGAGTCGACGCGGCAACTGATGGTCCTGTTCTACCGACGACTCCTGGCGGGCGACCCCGCACCGGACGCGTTGCGCACGGCCCAGCGGACAATGCGCGACCGCGGGCTGGACATCGGCGTGTGGGGCGCTTTCGTGCTGCACGGCCGACCAACGGGCATCCTGACCACCGCGTCCTGGCCCGGCTGAGCCGAGGCCTACCCGGCGGCGATGTGCTGCTCGGCCGGATGCGCGTGCCCGCGAGGGCGGCGTGGGTGGTCGCGGTGCGACGGTGGCGGACCCTTCCGGCAAAGACCGCGCCCGGCCCCACGAGTGCCAGGACCGGGCGCGGCTGTGTGGTGAACGCTCCAAGCGTGCCGGACCGCTGCCGGGCGGAACCGGCCCGCCGGTCGATGGCTGCCGGTGGGGAGCGTTGGCGGGCGTGGTCCGTGCGCCGGTCGGTGTCCGGTGCCGGCGGGACCGGCTCGGGGGCCGGTGCCGGGCGACGGGCGCGGTGCGGTGGCCGGCGGGGGCGGCTCGCGGGTGGGTCGGTGTCGAGGTCGAGGTCCCACACGGCCGCGATCAGGGCGTCGAATTCGGCGCGCACCGCGTCGACGTCCGGCACGACGTCGGCCACCGGCTCGGCGACGGTTGGGGCGCTGGGCACGAGGCTCACCGCCTCAGGATTCGATCACCTTGCGCTCGCCGCGGTCGCTGCGCTCGCTGGAGACGGCGATGCGGCGGGGCTTGGCCTTCTCGGCGACGGGGATGCGCAGGGTGAGCACACCCGCGTCGTAGTCGGCGGTGATGTGGTCGGTGTCCAGCGTGTCGCCGAGGAACAGCTGCCGGGAGAACACACCCAGCGGGCGTTCGGAGACCTGCATCTGCACGTCGTCGCCCGAGGGCAGCGGACGGCGCTCGGCCTTGACGGTCAGCACGTTGCGTTCGACGTCCAGCTCGATCGCGCCCGGGTCGACACCCGGCAGGTCGAAGCAGACCACGAACTCGTCACCCGCGCGGTACGCGTCCATCGGCATCGCGGCGGGCTTGGACCAGGTCCCCGTGGTGGCGCCGAAGAACTGCTGCGCCAAGCGGTCCAGGTCGCGGAACGGGTCGGTGCGCATCAACATCGGTGGTGCCTCCTCCTTCTCTCCTGCGGACCTTTGTCAACACGCACCTCCGTTGTAGCATGTCATCGGAACGTTGACAAGAGGGATGTCATCGGAAGGTTGACATGGACGATCCGGTGCACGGCATGAAGGCACTCCACGAGGCGGTCACCACCGCCCGCCGGGGCGCGCCCACGGACCTGCTGACCGCCCTCCACACCCTCCGACTCCTCCGCGACACCCTCACCGCCTGGGAACCCGAGCTGATCGCCGCCGCCCGCCTGGACGGCACGAGCTGGGCCGCCCTGGCCCCCGCGCTCGGCGTGACCAGCAGGCAGGCCGCCGAACGCCGCTTCCTGCGCCTGCAACCCACCGCGACCGGCGAGACCACCGGCGAGGCCCGCATCGACGCTCAACGCGACCGCCGCGCCGGCGACCGCGCGGTGGCCGACTGGGCGAAACGCAACGCCGCCACCCTTCGCAAACTGGCCGGCCACGCCGCCACCACCCTGCCCGGCACCGACACGGCCGACCGCCTGGACGAAGCCCTGGCCCACCACGACCCGACCACCCTCCTGGCCCCGCTGGCCGCCGCCCACCCCCACCTCGCCGACCACCACGGCGACCTGGCCGACCAGATCGACGCCATCACCGACCACACCACCACCCTCCGCCGCCAAGCCGGCGAACAACGCCGCCACCGCCGCACCTGAGTCGGCGCAAACGGCCGCCGTTACCGCCGCACGCCCTGCGGGTAGCGGAACAGACCGGTCGGGTCGTAGCGGCGTTTGACCTCGGTCAGGCGGAGGTGGTTGGCGCCGTAGTAGGCGTGTTCCCAGTCGGACAGGTCCGGGTCGGGGAAGTTGACGTAGGCCGCGTCGGTGCCCAGGTGGTGGCGCAGGGTGCGGTGCGCGGCACGGGTCTGGGCGAGCAGCCCGTCCACCTGGTCGGGTGGCGTGCCGGGTGCCCAGTGGGTGCCGATGTCGATCACGAAACGCGCCCCGCGGTGCGGGTAGGCGGTCTCGTCGGGCCTGGGTTCGCCGCTCGCACCGCCCATCGCGAACAGCGTCACGTACCCGGTCGCGCGGGACGGTCCGGGCTCCCACCGACGGGTCCACTCGGCGACCTCCGCGACCGTCTCCGGGCGCAGCCACCGGTCGGGGACCAGGGACTTGTTGGCGTAGCAGTCCTTCTCGCCCGGGGTGTCGAGCAGGAAGTCCTGCGCGGACCAGAAGTCGCGTTCCTGCACGAACGCCGGCTGCCGGGCCAGCCGGAGCAGCGGGGCGAACAGGCCCTCCAGGACATCCCGTGGACCGAGGCGCTGCCCGAGCACCGCCAGGCGGGTGCCGCCGTCGCCGGAGTGGCTGAACGCGATCCGCACGTCGAGGTCGCCCGCGCCGTCGTGGTCGAGCAGGTCCTGCAACTCCTCCACCACCAAGGGTGCCGCGTCCAGGTCGAAGGCGAGGGAGAAGACGGTGGCCCGCAGGTGGTTCACCGGCACGGCGTCGAACACGAACGCCGTGTTGACGCCGAAGTTGCCGCCCGCGCCGCCCCGGCACGCCCAGAACAGGTCGGCGTTCTCATTCTCCGCCGCCCGCACCAACGTCCCGTCGGCGAGCACGACCCGGGTCTCCACGAGCCGGTCGCAGGTCAGGCCCCACTTGCGGTCGTTGAAGCCGAGCCCGCCGCCTAGCGTCAACCCGGCCACACCGACACCGCCGCACCGCCCGCCAGGGAAGTACAGGCCCGCCTCGCGCGCCGCGTACACGTCGGAGTTGGTGGCCCCACCGCCCAGGTGCAGCCGTGTCCCCCTCGGCACGACGTGGTCGATCGCCCGCAGGCTGATCACCAGGCCGGTGGTCGTGGAGAACCCGGCGTAGTTGTGGCCGCCCGAGCGCGGCGCGAAAGGCACCCCGTGCTTGGCGCACCACCACAACGCGGACTGCACGTCCGGTTCCTCTGCGCAGGCCAGCACCCCGGCCGGGCGCACGGACGCGAAGCGCTGGTTGTCCACACTGGCCTGGGGCGCGAAGGACGGGTCGCCGGGCAGGACGAGCTGCGCCGCCGGGCTCAACGCCTGCCGCAACTCCTGCCACGCGGCAGGGTCCACCCCCGCGAGCCCGGTGGCACCGCCCGCTGCGGTGGTGCCGCCCGCCGCGGTGGTGCCACCGTGCGCGAGCGCGGGCGTGGCGCTGCCCGTCCCGGCGCCGAGCGCGAGCGCGGCCACCCCGCCCGCGCCGGCCCCGAGCACGATCCTCCGACTGACCGGCATGGCTGTCCCTCCTGTTCGGCTCTCCCCGCCCAGGCTCGAACAGCCCCGCACCGCTCACCACGAAGTTCACCGCCTGCGGTGTCCCCCACCGCACCACCGGTTGACGCCGGCACGGCCCGTGACGGCCTTCAGCAGATCACCGCCCTCACGAGATCAGGGCGGGGCCGCCCGCCAACCCCGGCCCCACGGCCCGCGCCGCGCCCGGCGTGCGCCCCCGGCCCCAGCCGATCTGCTCCCGGTAGCTGCCCAGCAGGCCCGACCGCTCCAGCTCCCCGATCTCGGGCGGCTCCGGCAGGGGCTGCGTCCGGGGTGCGACGAACAACGCGTCCACCGGGCAGTTCGCCTCGCACTGGAAGCAGGTCTGGCAGTCCTCCTGCCGGGCGATCACCGGCACCCCGTCCGCGCCCCGGTCGAAGACGTTGGTGGGGCACACCTTCACGCACTTGTCGCAGGCGATGCACCGCTGCGCCGACACCAGCTCGATCACCGCGCCACCTCCGCGCGCACCCACACGTCGTCGAGCCCGCCGGTGACGATCCGGTGGTGCTGGGCCGGGTCCTGGTCGGGGAAGTCCAGGCGCTTGGCCATGCCGCGGGTCTCGGTGCGGGCCAGCGCGGACCGGTACATCCAGCGGGCGTGGGCGAGCATCGCCGCCGCCTGCCTGGACCGCACCACGTCCTCGTCGTGCAGGGACTCCCGCACGTCCAGCCAGGCGTCGTCCAGCAGTTTCACCGACCGTTCCAGGACGTCCCCGTGCCGCAGGTAGTTCTTGTCGTACGGCGCCACCTCGGCCTGCACGGCCCGCACCACATCCCGGTGCGCAACCCTGCCCGCCCGACCGGTCGGCCGCAGACCCGCACCGCCCACCGGCCGGACCGCCCGCACCGAACCGACCCCGCGAGCGTAGGAGGCCGCCGCCCGGCCCGCCCACGTGCCCGACGACATCGCCCACGCCGCGTTGTGGCTGCCCCCGCCGGTGAACCCGCCGCAGATCGGCTCGCGCGTCGCCGCGTCACCGGCCGCGTACAGGCCGGGAACCGTGGTGGCACACCCGTCGTCGACCACCCGGATACCGCCGGTCCCGCGCACGGTGCCCTCCAGCAGCAGGGTCACGGCGAACCGCTCGGTGAACGGGTCCACGCCCATCCGGTCGAAGGGCAGGAAGAAGTTGGGCTGCGCCAAGCGCATCGCCCGCCGCGCGGCCTCGTCGGCCCGGTCCAACCGGCAGAACACCTTCTCCGACAACAAGGTCCGCGCGATCACCGACCGGCCCCGCGTGCTGCCCGCGCCCTCCAGCACGCTGCCGTCCTCGCGGTAGAAGGTGGCGAAGCTGTAGAACGCCGTCTTGGTGACCGACGTGCCCTCGGGCGCGATGCCGTAGGCGTTGGAGAACTCCATCCCGGACAGCTCCGCGCCCGCCTCCGCCGCGAACAGCGCCCCGTCCCCGGTGTTGACGTTGCACCCCAACGCCCCGCTGAGGAACGCGCACCCGCCGGTCGCCAGCACCACCGCGCCCGCCCGCACGGTGTAGTCCTCGCGCTCCTGCCGCCGGTACCCGACCGCACCCGCGACCGCGCCCGCCGAGTCGGTCAGCAACTCGGTGACCGGGCTGTGGTCCAGGATCCGCACCCCGGCCCGGCGCACCAGCACGCGCATCCGCCGCATGTACTCCGGCCCCTGCAACCCGGTCCGCAGCTGAGTCCCGTCCGGACCCACCGGGAACGGGTAGCGGACGGAGACGGCCAACTCCTCGATGTTCGCGTGGGTCTGGTCGAGCACCCGGGCCATCCACCGCCGGTCGGCCAGGTACCCGCCCAGCGCCTCACGACTGGCCATCGCGGCCTCCCGCGCCTCGGGCTCCGGCGGCACGTACCAGACACCGGTCCCGACCGACGCCGTCGCGCCGCTCGTACCGCAGTAACCCTTGTCCGCCAACACAACGTCCGCTCCGGCCTGCGCCGCCTTCAGCGCCGCCCACGTGGCCGCCGGTCCCCCGCCGACGACCAGCACGTCCGCGTCCCAGGCACTCATGCGTTCCCCTTCCACGACGTGGCCCGGCGCTCCAACGCGACCAGCACCTGGTTGAACAGCAGGCCGATGGCCGAGATCGTCACGATCCCCGCGTACATCTGCGGCACGGCGAAGTTGTACTGCGCGGAGTTGACCAGGAAACCCAGGCCCGCCTTGGCCCCGACCATCTCCGCCGCCACCAGCACCAGGATCGACACCGCACCCGCCAGCCGGATGCCGGTGAACACCGCGGGCACCGACGCGGGCAGGATCACCTTCTGGAACAGCCGGTGCGGCGGCAGGTCCAGCGACCGCGCCAGCCGCAGCAGCGTCGGGTCCACGTCCCGCACGGCGCTGATGGTGTTGAGCAGCACCGGCCACGTGCAGGCGTAGAAGACGATGGAGATCTTCGACGTCTCGCCGATCCCGAGCAGCAGCACGAACACCGGCAGCAACGCCAGCGCGGCCGTGTTGCGGAACAGCTCCAGCAGCGGGGTGAGCAGGTCCGCCAGCCGCCGGTACCAGCCGATGAGCAGCCCCAGCGGCACCGCCGTGGCCACCGCCAGGCCGAACCCGGACAGCGATCGCACCAGGCTGGCCTGCACGTGCGTGGCCAACTGCCCGTTGCCGACCAGCGTCCACCACGCGGCGGCGACCTCCGAGAACGGCGGCAGGAACGTCCGGTCCACCAGGCCCAGGCGCGGCGCGAACTCCCACAACACCAGCAGGGCCAGCACGGCGACACTGCGCCGGACGACTCCCCACAGCAACCCGGGCCACGATCGCTTGCGCCGAGCGGGTGGCGGCGCGGGTGGCGCGGGTGTGGGCGGTTTCTCCAGGACCACGGCACTCATACCGCGACCACCTCCTTTTGGGCACGGGCGACCTCGTCGTGCAGCAACGTCCAGATCTCGTGGCGGTAGCGGCCGAACTCCGGGCTGGAACGCAGGTCCACGGTGTCCGCGCGCGCGCCCAGGTCGATCGGCACCACCTGCTTGAGCCGCCCCGGCCGCGAGGTCAGCACCGCGACCCGCTGCCCCAGGTACACGGCCTCCTCGATGCCGTGCGTGATGAACACGACCGTCTTGCCCGTGCGCTCCCAGATGCGCAGGAGTTCGTCCTGCAACGACTCCCGGGTCTGCGCGTCCAGCGCGGCGAACGGCTCGTCCATCAGCAGCACGCCCGGGTCGTAGGCCAGGCTGCGGGCGATGGCCACGCGCTGCCGCATCCCGCCGGACAGCTCGTGCGGGTGGCGGTGCTCGAACCCGGTCAGCCCGACCAGGTCCAGGAAGTGACGGGCGCGGTCGGCGCGTTCCCGGCGCGGCACGCCGACCGCCTCCAGCCCGAACTCCACGTTGCCCTGGGCCGTGCGCCACGGCAGCAGCGCGTACTGCTGGAAGACCGTGCCCCGGTCCAGGCCCGGCCCGGTGACCGGCACGCCGTCGACCAGGATGCGGCCGGACGTGGGCGTGGTGAGGCCGCCGAGCAGGTCCAGCAGCGTGGACTTGCCGCACCCGCTGGGCCCGACGACCACGACGAACTCCCCCGCCGCCACGTCCAGGTCGATGCCGTCCAACGCGGTCAGCTCGCCCCGACCGCCCCGGTCCCGCACCGGGAACTTCTTGGTGACGCCCCGAAGGCTGATGTGCGCGGTCATGTCAGGACCTCAGCTCGTTGAAGTCGTTGGTGTACGCGTCGGACAGCGTCAGCCCGTCCTTGCGCACCTCGCCGCGTTCCGCGAGCCAGTCCACCCAGATCGACAGCTCCTGGTCGGTGATGAGGCCGCCCTTGCCTGCCACGCCGTAGGACTTCCAGTACTTCAGGGTGGAGCTGTCCTCGTTGCGCCCGCGCCGGCCGATGATGTCGGTGAACCGGGCGATCACTTCGTCGCGTGGCGTGGTGCGCGACCATTCGATCGCCTTGGCCACGCCGGTCACGAACGTCCGGACCGTGCCGGGATTCTGCTGGATGAACTTCTTGGTGAGCACGTAGGTGCCCGCGGTGAACGCGCCGAGCAGCTCGAAGTCGGTGAACAGCGGCCGGATGCCGCCCGCCGCCACCGCCTTGTCGCGCAGGATGCCGCCGAGCACGGCCACGTCGATCTGCCCCTGCCGCAACGACTGCTCGGTGTTGACCGGCGGCAGGGCCAGCGCCTCGACGCCCTTGGCCTCGTCCCGGCTCACGCCGTTGCGCTGGAGGTAGATGCCGAGCATGGCCTCCGAGTGCGCGCCGAGGGTGTTCATGCCGACCTTCTTGCCGATCAGGTCGCGGGCGGAGCGGATCGGCGAGTCCTCCAGCACGTAGAACCCGTTGAAGGTGTTCTGGTCGATGCCGTAGTAGCCGATCACCGACCGCACGGGCGCGCCCGCGCCGACCAGCTTCACCACGGCGCCGTTGAACGCGCCGCCGAAGTCGACCTGGCCGGTGGCGGCGGACTGGATGTCCTGCGGGCCGCTGGTGGTGTTGCCGACCCACTCCAGCGTCACGTCGCCGAGGTAGCCGAGGTCGGCGGCCAGCTCGGGCGGGGTCACCTGGCCCGCCCAGCCCTGGTAGCGCAACGTCTTCGTCTCGGCGCCGCCGTTGCCGGCCGCCGTGCCGCACCCGACCGCCGCCGTGGCGAGGCCGAACAGGCTCAGGGCGAGGAAGTCCCTCCGGGAGGGGGTCATGGCAGTCCCTTGGGTTCGTCGGTTTGTGCGTTTTTCCGGCGTCATACGGGCAGTGGGGCGGCGAACCGGCTGCGCGGCCGGGCCAGGCCGTAGTGCTCGCGCAGGGTCGTGCCGGTGTACTCGGTGCGGAACAGGCCACGGCGGCGCAGCAACGGCACCACGTGGTCGACGAACTCCTCCAGACCGGAGGGCAGCAGCGGCGGCATGACGTTGAACCCGTCCGCCGCGCCGCCGCGGAACCACGTCTCGACGTGGTCGGCGATCGTCTCCGGCGTGCCGACGACGACCTGGTGACCGCGCCCGCCGCCCAGCCGGCGCAGCAACTGCCGCAGGGTCAGCCCCTCCCGTTCGGCCAGGTCGCGGACCAGCTCGAACCGGCTCCGCGCGCCGTTGACCCGGGTGACCGGCGGCAGCGGCGGCAGGCGCTCGTCCAGCGGGTGGTCGGTGAGGTCGACGCCGATCAGGTCGGTCAGCTGCGCCACCGCGCGGGTCGGGACGATCAGGTCGTCCAGCTCGTCCGCGAGCCGCCGCGCCTCCTGCTCGGTGGACCCCAGCACCGGCACGATCCCGGGCAACACGACGAGCTGGTCCTCGGTGCGGCCGTGCGCGGCGAGGCGGCCCTTGAGGTCCCGGTAGAACGCCAGCGCCTCGGCGAAGGTCTGCTGCGCGGTGAACACCGCCTCCGCGTGCTGCGCGGCGAACGCCTTGCCGTCCTCCGACGACCCGGCCTGCACCAGCAGCGGGTGGCCCTGCGGCGCGCGGGTGGCGTTGAGCGGTCCGCGAACCTGGAAGAACGTGCCGCGGTGGTTGATCTCGTGCACCTTGTCCGGGTCGGCGAACACGCCTGACGCGGGGTCCACCACCAGGGCGTCGTCCTCCCAGCTGTCCCACAACGCGGTGACCACGTCGACGAACTCGGCGGCCCGCTGGTAGCGCTGGGTGTGCTCGGCGTTGGCGTCCCGGCTGAAGTTCTGGGCCGCGCGGTCCCCGGCGGTGGTGACGATGTTCCAGCCCGCCCGTCCGCCGCTGATGTGGTCGAGGGAGGCGAACAAGCGGGCCAGGTTGTAGGGCTCGCTGAACCCGGTGGAGGCGGTCGCGATCAGCCCGATCCGGCTGGTAGCGCCGGCCACGGCGGACAGCAGCGTCAACGGCTCGAACCGACCGGCGGCCGTGTGCCGGACATCGCCCCACACCTGCACCCCGTCGGCGAGGAAGACGGAGTCGAACGCCCCCCGCTCGGCGATCCGCGCGAGCCGCTGGTAGTGCCGCACGTCCTCCACGGCGGAGGGATCGGTGCGGGGGTGCCGCCACGCGGCCTCGTGGTGGCCGACCCCCATCAGGAAGGCGTTCAGGTGCAACTGGCGTTCCGGCATGGACACTCCAACGTCGTTGGTCCGCAAGGGAAGTCAGCGACGTCGCTCGCCGTTCCCGCGGAGCCAGGATGTTCAGCCCGGAACGACAGGGTCAATTTTGCGACGAACGAAAAAAATCCCTTCCACCAGGTGGGAGCCCTTTACACGCACTCCCGGGTGATCACGGCCGGCGGCGGGCGGCGGCGTGGTGGGCGGGCGGCGTGGCGGGCGGGCATGATGAGCGGACGTTCAGCCGATGTCCAGACTGTCTTAACGTGGCGTTAACCCTTACGGTCGATCCGAAGTGCGGTCCGAACCAGGCCCGACAGGCGGCCTGGCGCACCCGCTGGAGGCTGCGATGGTCGACAGGCTCGAAGGGCACGTGATCAGGGATCCGCACGACCTGCACGCCAAGGTCGAAGTTCAGTTGGACCAAGCGGCGGCAGAGGTGACCCGCCGGTTGGCGGACACGGTTTCCTACGAGGTGGTCCGCGAGGCGGTCGTCGAGTCGTACGAGCAGCTCGCCGCCCGCGCCAAGGTGCACGGGTTCCTACCGATCCTCGCCGCCCGCTCGGCCCAGCAGCGACTCATGGGCACCCGCTAGACGAGCACCCCACTCGACCGCCACGTGCTCCCCGCCGAAGGCGCGCTTCGCTTTCCCGCCGAAGGCGTTACGCCCGAAGGGCGGGGAGCTCTTGCGTTCCGCCAAGCGACAGGCGCTGCTTTTGATATTTAGAGCGCGAAGCGCGTTCGGCTTGAGAGCAAAACGTTGCGTTCAAAGCTCTTGAAGAGCTTGAAAGAGCCTCGCCGGCGGGCAGGCCGCCAAGGATGACGCAAGAAGCCCAAGTTGGTAGGTCTGCTGCGCGAGCTACTTCGCGCGCCCTGCGGGCGCAAAGGGCTGTGCCGTCACGGGTGCTTGGTGAAGGCGAGTACCACGTTGTGACCGCCGAAGCCGAAGGAGTTGGAGGTCGCCGCCGTGATTCGCACCGGTCGGCTGTTCTCGGCGACGACCTCCAGCTTCACCTCCGGGTCCAGTTCGTCGAGGTTCCGTGTCGCTGGCACCACGTCGTGGCACACGCTCAGCACTGTGAACGCGGCCTCGATCGCTCCCGCGCCGCCGATGCAGTGCCCGGTCACCGACTTGGTGGCGGTGACCAGTGGGTGTGGTCCCAGGGCCGTCAGCACGGCTGCCGCCTCGATGCGGTCGCCCACCGGGGTGCCGGGGGCGTGGGCGTTGACGTGGGTGATGTCGTGCGGGTGCAGGCAGGCGGTGCGCAGTGCCTCCTGGATCGCACGGACCTGGCCGTCCGGGGCGGGCGCTGTCATGTCGTGGGCGTCGGAGCTCATGCCGGTGCCGGCCAGGGCGGCGTAGGCGCGGGCGCCTCGGGCACGGGCGTGTGAGGCTCGTTCCAGCACCAACGCCCCCGCGCCCTCGGCCAGCACGAAACCGTCCCGCGCCCGGTCGAAGGGGCGGGACGCTGATCGCGCCGCGTCGTTGCGCCGTGACAGCGCCCCCATGCGGGCGAACGCCGAGAGGGACAGTTCGCCCAGGCACGCCTCCGCGCCGCCCGCCAGCACGACGTCCGCGCGGCCGGTCCGCAGCATCGTGAACGCCCAGGCGACGGCCTCGGCGCCGGACGCGCACGCGCTGGTCGGGGCGTGGGCGCCGGCCCGTGCGCCCAGGGCCAGGCTCACCGCGGCGGCCGGGCCGTTCGGCATGAGCATGGTGACCGCGAACGGCGACACCCGGTCCGCGCCGCGCTCCCGCAGCCGCCGGTCCTGGTCCAGCAGGGTCCGCCCGCCGCCCAACCCGGTCCCGAACACCACGCCGAACCGCTCGGCGGGCACGTCCGGGGCGCCGGCGTCCACCCACGCCTCCCGCGCCGCGACCACCGCGACCTGCTGGCAGCGGTCCCAGCGGCGGGCCTCCACGCGGTCCAGCTCGCCCACCGGGTCCACCCGCAGGGGTGCGCCGATGCGGACCGGCAGGTCCCGGGCCCAGTCCAGCGCGACCGCGCCGGTCTCCCCCGCCAGCAGCGCCGACCACGAGGACGCCGTGTCACCGCCCTGCGGCGTGGTCATCCCGAGGCCGGTCACCACCACCGGGTCGTCGGGCAGCGGCGGCAGGGTGGTGTGCAGGTCGTAGTCGATGCGCGGCCGGCCCAGTCCCATGACATTCCCCTTTTTCCTCGGCGAACCCCGGTGGAATGCAGGCAAGCACGCGGCGCGGCGCCGGCGAATCGGTCGCTCGGCCGATTCGCCGCGCGCCGAGAGCCCCCTAGCTTCCGGTGCCGGGGAAAAGGAGGCCAGTGTTGCCAGTAGTCGATGTCATGACCGTCGTGGAACTGCTCCGGCACCAGGCGCGGCGCATTCCCGACCGGCGTTCCCACGTGTTCCTGGACAGCGGCGGACAGGAGTCCGCCACCCTCACCTTCGGTGAACTCGACCGGCGGGCCAAGGCGGTCGCCGCCCGGTTGGGCGATCTCGTGCCGCCGGGTGCGTGCGCCGTGCTCAGCTACCCGCCGAGCCTGGAGTTCCTGCCCGCGTTCTTCGGCTGCCTGTACGCGGGGGTGGTCGCCGTGCCCGCGCCGGCGACGCGCCGCACCCACGGCGACGCCCGGCTGGAGCGGCTCGCCGCGATCATCGCCGACGCCCGACCGGACTGCGTGCTGTCCACCTCGCACCACCTGGCCGGCCGTTACCTCGCCGACCGGGCGCTGGCGACCGACCTGGTGGACCCGACCGAGGCCGACCGGTGGACGCCCACCCCGGTGGCACCGGACACGACCGCCTACCTCCAGTACACCTCGGGCACGACGAAGGCCCCCAAGGGAGTCGTGCTCACCCACGACAACGTCCTGGGCAACCTGTCCCTGATCACCGACCACGACACCCGTGCCGGGGAACGCCGGGAAGCGCCCACGGTGACCTGGCTGCCGCTGTTCCACGACATGGGCCTGATCGGCGGCGTCCTGCGCCCGCTGTACCTGGGTCACACGTCGGTGCTCATGGCGCCGCACGTGTTCGCCCGCTCCCCGATCACCTGGCTGGAGGCCCTGGACCGCTACCGCGCCGAGATCGCCGCCGCGCCCAGCCTCGGCTACGACCTGTGCGTCCGCCGGGTCACCGAAGCGCAGCGCGACGGCCTCGACCTCAGCCGCCTGCGCATCGCGGTGATCAGCGACGAGCCGCTGCGGCCGGAGACGATCGACGCCTTCGCCCGCCACTTCGCCCCCAGCGGGTTCCGCCGGGACGCGTTCCTGCCCAGCTACGGCCTGGCCGAGTCCACCGTCCTGGTCAGCGGCGGCCCGCTGGACGGCGAGCCGCTGGTGACCGCGTTCGACGCCGACGCCCTGGCGCTGGGCCGGGTGCGGACGGCCGAACCCGGAGCCCGGGTCCGCAGGCTCGTGGCGTGCGGCGCGCCCGAGCCCTCGCTCACCGTCGTGGTCACCGACCCGGACGGCCGACCCACCGACGACGTCGGCGAGATCCGCGTCTCGGGACCCAGCGTCGGCCTGGGCTACTGGCGCCGGCCCGCCGAGTCGAACGCCACCTTCCAGTCCACAGTGGACGGCCACCCGGGCGAGCGGTTCCTGCGCACCGGGAACCTCGGCTTCCTCCACGACGGCCTGCTCCACGTGCTGTGCCGCACGGAGGACCTGATCACCGTCGAGGGCCACCTGCACCTGCCCTACGACCTGGAGGAAGCCGTGGTCGCCGCCGACCCGGCCATCCGCGCGGCCTGCGCGTTCACCGACCCCGAAGGCCGGGTCGTCGTGCTCGCCGAGACCCGGGACGACGTGTCGGTCACCGTGCCCGGCGTCGACCTGGTCGTCCCGGTCCGGCCCGGCACCCTGCGCCACACCACCAGCGGCAAGCTGCGCCGCGCCGACAGCCGGGCGGCGTGGCTGTCCGCCCGCGAGGAGAGGACCGGCCGATGAGCAACCCCGTGTGCCTGCCCGGCACGGACCTGCCGCTGACCACCCTGGTCGACCTGTGCCGGGCGCGGGCGACCGCCGAGCCCGACCGGCCGGTGTTCCGCCACCACCCCGAGGGCGCGACGCTGACCCTGGGCGAGTTCGACGCCCGCGCCCGCGCGCTGGCCGTGCGACTGGCCGCGGCCACCCCGCCCGGGTCGCGGGCGCTGCTCGCGTTCGCCCCCGGCGTGCACTTCGCCGTCGCGCTGGCGGGGTGCTTCTACGCGGGCGTGATCGCCGTGCCGGTGCCGTCCCTGGCCGGGCCGGGCGCCCGCGCGGAGTCCGTGGTGGGCAACGCGCGGCCCACCGTCGTGCTGTCCACCGCGTTCGAGCTGGCCGAACTGGCCGACACCCCCGCGTTGAGCGGCCTGGTGCCGATCGGGGTGGACGAGGTGGACCCGCGCACCGCCGACCGCTGGCGGCGCCCGCCGCTGGGACCCGAGTCCGTCGCCTACCTCCAGTACTCGTCGGGTTCGACCGGCGTGCCCAAGGGCGTGACCCTGACCCACTCCAACGTGCTGCACAACCTCGCGCTCATCCACGAGGCCACCACCCGCCCGTCGGACGGCGAGGGCGTGCCCCGACCGCCGTCGCTGCTGTGGTTGCCGCAGCACTACAACATGGGCCTGATCGGCAGCGTGCTGGAACCGCTGTTCTCCGGCCACGACGTGGTCACGATGGCCGCGTCCCGGTTCGTCCGCAGCCCCTACGCCTGGCTGCGCGCCCTGTCCGACATCGGCCGCGTGGACACCGCCGCGCCGAACTTCGCGCTGGAACTGTCCGCGCGGCGGGTCACCGACGCGCAGAAGGCGACCCTGGACCTCAGCGGCGTGGAGATGCTGCTGATCGGCGGCGAACCCGTGCGCGCCTCGACCCTCGACCGCTTCCACGACGCCTTCGCCGGCACCGGCCTGCGCCGGGACGCCCTCGTGCCCGGCTACGGCCTGGCCGAGTCGACCGTGCTGGTCACCGCCGCGCAGCTGGGCAACGGTCCGGTGGTGCTGCGCGTGGACCGGGACGCGCTGGCCACCGGCCTGGCCCGACCGGTGCCGCCGGGCGCGCACGGCCGCCGCCTGGTCAGCTCCGGCCCGGTGCCGCCGTCGGTGGCCGTGGTCGCGGTGGACCCGGCGACCGGGCAGCCGTGCGCGGACGGCCGGGTGGGCGAGATCCACGTGTCCGGTCCCAGCGTCGGCGCGGGCTACTGGAACGCCGAGCCCGACCTGTCCGAGGTGTTCCACACCGTGCTCCCCGACCACCCCGGCCGCCGGTTCCTGCGCACGGGCGACCTCGGTTTCCGCTACGACGGCGAGCTGTTCGTCACCGGGCGGGCCAAGGAGGTGATCATCATCGCCGGCACCAACCACTACCCGCACGACATCGAGACCACGGTCGAGGGCGCGCACCCGGCGGTCCGCGAGGGCGGCGTGTGCGCGCTGGGCGTGGACGACGGGAGCCGCGAGCAGCTGGTGGTGCTGGCGGAGGTGGTTCCGGAGTCCACAGTGGACGTTTCGCGGCTGGGGCAGGCCATCCGGCGGGCGGTGCACGTCGAGCACGGGCTCCAGGTGCACCGGGTGGAACTGCTGAGCCCGGGATCGCTGCCGTACACCGTCAACGGCAAGCTGCGCCGCGCCGACTGCCTCAAGGCCCACCTGTCCGGCACACTGCCGCGCTGGAAGCCCTGATTACCGCACAATTGCGCCCCCGCCGGCGTGCCTGCTGCCACCATGATGGGTCAAGCGACACCTCCACCGAGCGGAAGGCCGCCACCATGACGACCACCCCTGCCACCCGCAGCACCGGCCGCAAGTTAGCGCGGTTCGTCGGGCACTACCTGGAGATGGTCGTCGCCATGCTGGTCGGCATGATGGTGCTCGGGATGCTGTGGCCCGCCTCCTGGACGGCGAACGTCGAGGTCGGCGCGCTGCTGATGGCCACGGACATGACGGTCGCGATGGTGCTGTGGATGCGGATCCGGAAGCACTCCTGGCCGCGCATCCTGGAGATGGCCGCCGCGATGTACGTGCCGTTCGTGGCGTTGTTCGTGCCGTACTGGCTGGGCGTGATGTCCGGGGACGCGCTGATGGTCGCCGCGCACGTGATCATGTTCCCGCTGATGCTGGCCGCGATGCTGTGGCGTCGCTCCGACTACTGGCACTGATCCGGGCACGCTGATCCGGGCACGCGGAAGCCCCCGACCTGCGCGGTCGGGGGCTTCGTCGTCGGGGCCGGATCAGCCGCCGAGGCCGAGCAGCGGGCCGACGAGCTTGCTCACGGGACCGAGCAGGTCGCCCGCCACCGGGAGGCCGCCGCCCGCCGGGGCCGCGGAGGCGACCGGGGCGGCGAGGACGAGGGCGGCGGCCGTCGCGACGACCAGCTTGCCAAGAGTGCGCATGGGGACTCCGAAACCGTGGTTGCTATTGGCGAACAACCGAGGATGCTGGCCCCGCCCGACCGCGAGCGCGACCCGAACCGCGAGGATCGACACTTCCGTGTGACGGCCAGGTCCACAGAGGACGGACGCGCCGCACTCCGCGGTAAGGGGCGTGGCCGCGGTCAGGGGCGTGGCCGCGGTCAGGGGCGTTGCTGCCATCGCCAGGCGAAGTCGCCGCCGTGCGGTGGCGGTCCGGGGAGGTCGGGAGCGCCGGAGTGGCCCAGGCTCTCCACCATCATCGCCAGCACGCGGCGGCGCAGCTCCCGGGTGCGGCCGGCGTCGGGGACGCGGATCGCGGCGCAGCCCTCCAGGACCAGGCCGAGGTCCTCGACGACGGCGTCGGCGCGCAGGCGTCCGGACCGCCGTGCCCGGTCGACCAGGTCCCGGGCCAGCGCAGCGGCGCGCTGGGAGTCCTCGAACATCTCCGGGGTCGGGGTGAACGTGCCGGCCAGGTGCACGGTCAGCGAGTGCACGTCGGCCTCGACCACGCGGTCCAGGAAGCCCGTGAACGCGGCCCAGGCGTCGGGCTGCTCCAGGGCGGCCTCGGCCTCGGCGATGTAGCGGCGCAGCCCGTCGTGGCACAGCCGCCGCAGCATGTCCTCCTTGCCGGGGTAGCGCCGGTAGAGGGCGCTGATCCCCACGCCCGCGCGCTTGGCCACGGCCTGGACCGGCGCTTTCGGGTCGGCCAGGAAGACCTCGCGGGCCGCGTCGAGGATCACCTGGTCGTTCTGGGCCGCCTGGCGGCGGCGACCGGGCAGGCCGGTCTCGGCGGGTGACGACATGGTCACCAGATTAGCACTTGGAACGGATCGTTCCGGTCTGCTACTGTGAAGGGGAACAAAGCGTTCCGTTCCACTGGAGGGGTCACCATGACGAACACCGAGATCCGCCCGTTCCACGTCGAGGTTCCGCAGGCCAAGCTGGACGACCTGGCCGACCGCCTGCGCCGGGCGCTGTGGCCGGCGGAGCTGCCGGGTGTGGGTGACGCGTACGGCGTGCCCGTCGACCGGGTCCGCACCCTGGCGCAGTACTGGCTGGAGGAGTTCGACTGGCGAGCCTTCGAGGCGCGGCTCAACGCCCACCCGCAGTTCGTCACCGAGATCGACGGCGAGGACGTCCACTTCCTGCACGTCCGCTCGTCCCGGCCGGACGCGACCCCACTGATCCTCACCCACGGGTGGCCCGGCACGGTCGTCGAGTACCTGGACGTCATCGCGCCGCTGACCGAGCCGGCCGCCGACCAGCCCGCGTTCCACGTCGTCATCCCGTCGCTGCCCGGCTTCGGCTTCTCCGGCCCCACCCGCAGCACCGGCTGGAACCGCTTCCGCACGGCCCGCGCCTGGGTCGAGCTGATGCACCGCCTGGGCTACCAGCGCTACGGCGCGGTCGGCAACGACGGCGGCTCGATGATCTCCCCCGAGATCGGCCGCCTGGACACCGAACGGGTCATCGGCGTGCACGTCACCCAGATCTTCTCGTTCCCCTCGGGCGACCCGGCCGAGTTCGCGAACCTGACCGAGACCGACCACGCCGCGCTCGGGCACCTCCAGTGGTTCATGGACAACAAGTTCTCGTTCAACCAGGTGCACAGCCAGCAGCCGCAGACCCTGGCCTACGCCCTGACCGACTCCCCCATCGGCCTGCTGGGCTGGAACGCGCAGCTGTTCGGCGAGAGCCTCGACGCGGAGTTCGTGATCGCGAACGTGGCCATCCACTGGCTGACCGGCACCGGCGGCTCGGCGATCCGCTTCTACTACGAGGACGCCCACGCCACCGACCACCCGACCGAGCCCACCACGACCCCGATCGGCCTGGCGATGTTCGCCGGCGACTTCCAGTCCATCCGCCCCTTCGCCGAGCGCGACCACAAGAACATCGTCAGCTGGAACTCCTACGGCGGCGGCGAGACCGGCGGCGCGAACGACGCGGGCGGCCACTACGCGGCGCACGAGGCCCCGGAGACCTTGGTCGCCGACATCCGCCAGTTCTACGCGCAGCTCGTCTGATCCACCTCGCGCCGAAGGGCCGGTCGTCGTCGACCGGCCCTTCGGCGTCTTGCGCCGGTGATCGCGACTTCACTATCTTGGAATGGACGTTCCAAGATGCCGTTCCGCGATGCGACCCAGACCTGGGAGGACGCCAGACATGGCGCAGTTCACCGTGCACGACGAGACCACCGCACCCGAGGAAGCCCGTCCGCACCTGGAGGCGGGCAAGCGCCGCATGGGGTTCGTGACGACCCTCAACGGGGTGATGGCGGAGTCGCCGGAGTTGCTCGCGGGCTACAACGCGTTGGCCGAGCAGTTCGGGAAGTCCTCGCTGCCGGGCCCGGCCAAGCACGTCGTGTGGATCACCGCCAGCGTCGAGAACGGCTGCGAGTACTGCGTTGCCGCGCACTCGACGGTCGCGCTCAAGGCGGGTGTCGACGCGACGGTGGTGGAGGCGCTGCGGGCGGGGAAGCCGCTGGCCGACGAGGAGTTGGAGGCCGTGCGGGCGCTGACCGTGACGATGGTCGCCGAGCGCGGGTGGGTGCCCGACGAGCAGGTGGAGAGCTTCCTGGCGGCGGGCTTCACGCGCCGGCACGTGCTGGACGTGGTGCTCGGCGTGGGCATGAAGACGTTGTCCAACTACACCAACCACATCGCCCACACCCCGCTGGACCCGGCCTGGGCGGGCCAGGCCTGGACCAAGGACTGACGAGGGGGCACCGCGGGCCGGACCCGCCGAAGTCCGGCCCGCGGTGGCTCAGCAGGCGATCGGCTGGGGGCCGAACGCCACGTCGTCGTACCAGAGGGTGTCGGCGCCCTCGCCGTAGCTCTCCCAGCCCAGCCGGATGTCGACCGGGTTCGGGCGCCAGCCGGCGCGGGCCAGCCACTGCTGGTCCACGTCCGGCGTCGGGACGCCGTCGATCTGGAGGCCGGCGACGTCCTGGCCGTTCAGGGCCGTGCGCAGCTTGCCGGTCGAGTCGATGGTGAACTGGACGCAGTTCCACGTGCCGGTGGGCAGCGGCTTGCTCATGGCCACGCCCTGCGGGCTCTGGGCGGGCAGGGTGGCGTCGTCGGACTCGCGGTTCCACTGCAACGCCTGGTTCTGGCCGCCCATGCGCAGGTCCTTGCCGTTGTCGGCGGAGTCCTTGAGGGCCATGAACGTGACGTGCGCGGCGGGCAGCGGCGTGGTGTGGCGGACGTAGAAACGGCCGTGCACCGTGCCGCCCGTCAGGGTGGTGCCGAGGAAGATGTGGTTGCAGTAGCCCGCCTTGCCGTCCACGCGGACCGACTTCGAACCGCCGTGCGCCACCGTGTTGTCGATGGTGACCGCGCTCTGGCCGGTGCAGTTGGCCGCGCCGATGGTCCACGGAGCGCCCGGGGTGCCGTTGTGCGCTTCGAAGTCGTCGCACACGGTCGCGCCCGAGCACGTGGGCGGTGGCGTGTCCGTGGTCGTCGTCGTGGTCGTGGTGGTGGTGGTCGTCGTGGTGGTGACGTCCTCGTTGCACCGCACGCCGTTGAACGCGAAGTCCGTGGGTGTGGCGTTCGTGCCCGAGTAGGTGGCCTGGAAGCCGAACTGGGCGCTGGCGCCCGTCCCGAGCGAGCCGTTCCACGACGCGTTCCGGGCGGTCACCTGGTTCCCCGTCTGGGTCACGGTCGAGTTCCAGGCGCTGGTCACGGCCTGGTTGCCGGCGAACGTCCAGGTCAGCGTCCACGCGCTGACCGGCGCGGCCTGGTTGGTGACCTTGACGTTGGCCGTGAAGCCGGTGGCCCACTGGTTGGGCACGTAGTCCACGGCGCAGGCGGGCGCGGCGCGCACCGCCGTCCCGCCGAGCACCACCAGTCCGGCCGTCGTGAGTAGCGCGGCGATCGCCGCCAGTGCAGCGCGCACAACAACCCCTTCGTCGTCGTGTCTGCGTTCGAAGTCGAACTGGGAGCGTTCCCAGACACCGACTGTAACGATGTAGTCACCCGAGCGGAAGTGGGCGGCACCCTTCACTCCGATGGCCTCGTGCCACGGGACCGCTGCGACATCCAGGTGGCGCGGTGACACGGTCCGGCGAATCCGGTCGCCGCGGCGGACCACCGCCGGCCACCCCGTGGCAGGGTCGGCCGTGTGGACGCCGGCGAACCCACCGACCTGGACTTCGTCATCCCCGCCGAAGGGCTGACCGCGCAGCAGCGCAAGCGCGCGCTCACCCTGCTGGAGACGCACCTGGTCGGCAGGCACGAGCACATGATCGGCTTCCAGGGCAACCAGGACCTGGGCAACGCCCAACCGGACCTGGCCCGGTTCCTGGACTTCCACCTCAACAACGTCGGCGACCCGTTCCAGCAGGGCAACTACCAGCCCAACACGAAGGTCGTCGAACGCGCGGTCCTGGACCGGTACGCCGCCCTCTGGCGCGCCGAGTGGCCCTACGACGCCGACAACCCCGACAGCTACTGGGGTTACGTGCTCACGATGGGCTCCACCGAGGGCAACCTGTACGCCCTGGCCTCCGCCCGCGACTACCTGTCCGGCCGCAAGCTGATCGGCGAGCCCGGCGGCGGGTCCGAGCAGATGGTGTTCGTGCAGGCGGCGCCGCCGGCGCGCGCCGCCGTGCCGGAGGCCCGCAACGGCGACTCCCCCACCGTCGACCCGCGCAACGCCTACCGGCCCGTGGCGTTCTACTCCGAGGACACCCACTACTCGGTGATCAAGGCCGTGCGGACGCTGGCGATCGACACCTTCGGCGCGATCGGCACCACCGAGTACCCCGACCAGTGCCCGATCGGCGACCGGTGGCCGCTGGAGGTGCCGTCCAAGGGCGGCCCGGACGGCAGCGGCGAGATCGACGTGGACAAGCTGGAGGCGCTGGTCCGGTTCTTCGCCGAGCGCGGGCACCCGATCCTGCTGCTGCTCAACTTCGGCACCACGTTCAAGGGCGCGTACGACAACATCGAGAAGGTCGCCGCGCGCCTGGTCCCCATCTTCCGCCGGCACGGCCTGCTGGAGCGCGAGATCGAGTTCGAACCCGGGCACACCGACCGCAGGCGCGGGTTCTGGGTGCACGTGGACGGCGCGCTGGGCGCCGGGATCATGCCGTTCCTGCGCCACGCCGCCGAGGAGGACCCCAACAGCGAGCTGAACCTGGCGCTGCGGCGCGAGCTCAAGGGCAAGGTCCCGGAGTTCGACTTCGGGCTGCGCGTCGAGGGCGTGGACGTGGTCGGGTCGCTGGTGATGAGCGGGCACAAGTGGGCAGGGTCGCCGTTCCCGTGCGGTGTGTTCATGACCAAGAACAAGTTCCGGGTGGAGCCGGCGGCCACGCCCGCCTACACCGGGTCGCCGGACACCACGTTCGCCGGGTCGCGCAACGGGCTCTCACCGCTGGTGCTGTGGAACCACCTGGCGTCCAAGTCGGTCCGGGGCCACGCCACCGCCGCCGTGGCGGCCCTGCGCCGGACCCGGTACCTGGAGAGCTCGTTGCGGGAACTGGAAGACCGGCTGGACCGGGAGGACCGGCTGCCCGAGGGCGGCCTGTTCGTGGACCGCAGCCCGATGGCCCTGACCGTCCGGTTCCGGCGGCCCAGCGACGAGGTCATCGCCAAGTGGTCGCTGTCGTGCCAACCCATGTGCACCAACGCGGGCGAGCTGCGGCACTACGCGCACGTGTTCGCGATGCCGTCGCTGACGGAGGAGAAGATCGACCTGTTCATGGAGGA
The DNA here is from genome assembly GCF_037401995.1 of Saccharothrix sp. CCNWYY140. Lineage (NCBI taxonomy): Bacteria > Bacillati > Actinomycetota > Actinomycetes > Pseudonocardiales > Pseudonocardiaceae > Saccharothrix > Saccharothrix sp. CCNWYY140. The sequence goes on along the minus strand of NZ_JBBEGC010000014.1, from coordinate 44,648 downwards.
CCTGTTCGCCGAAGGCGCGTTCGAGCACCACGAACTCCCGCGCCCCGCGCCGACGTCCGCCGCGATCGCGTTCGCGGCGGACGTCCACCCGCTGGCCCTGGTCCCGACCACCGGCCGGGGTTTCCAGTAGCCGCTCACTTCGCGCGCGAGGTGGCGCGCAGGCTGGTCAGCGTGACGACCGCGAGGACCCCGAGGATCACCGCCAGCGACAGCGGCGTGGGCACCTCGGGCACGGCCGGCCAGATGCCGTGCGCCCAGTGCAGGACCAGCTTCACCCCGATGAAGGCGAGGATGATCGCGAGCCCGTGGTTGAGGTGCACGAGCTTGGCCAGGGCGGCGTTCAGGACGAAGTACAGGGCGCGCAGGCCCAGCAGCGCGAAGGCGTTGGTGGCGAACACCAGGTAGGGGTCCTCGGTGATGCCGTACACGGCGGGCACCGAGTCCACGGCGAACACGACGTCCGTCGCGAACACCGCCACCACGACGACGGCCAACGGCGTGAGCGCGCGCCGCCCGTTCTCGCGGACGGTGAGCTTGGCCCCGCGGTAGTCGTCGGTGACCGGCATCAGCTTGCGCAGCAACCGGACCGACCGCATCCGGGAAACGTCCACTTCGGACCCGGAGTGCTGCACCACCTTGATCGCGGACACGAACAGCACGATCCCGAACACCAGGAACGCCCACGTCCCCGCCGACAGCAGCGCCGCGCCGGCCGCGATGAACACGCCCCGCAGCACCAACGCGCCGACGATCCCGTAGAGCAGGACCCGCTGCTGCACGGCCGCGGGCACGGCGAACGCGCCCAGCAGCAGCATGAAGACGAACAGGTTGTCCACCGAGAGGGACTTCTCGACCACGAACCCGGTCAGGAACTCCATCGCCCGGTCGCCGCCGGCGTCCCACCACAGCCAGAACCCGAAGGCCACGGGCAGCGCCAGGTAGAACACCGACCAGGCCGCCGCTTCGCGCAGCGACACCTCGTGCGGGCGGCGGGTGACGGCGAAGTCGGCGATCAGCAACCCGACCAGCACGACCAGGCTGACCGCCCACAACCCCGGGGACCCGACGGACTCACCCAGGGCGAGCTGCGAACCGGGCACAGGACCTCCTCGAACACCGCGTGTCCGAGGTCTCCTTCACCCCTGGTCCGGGGCGGCCCGCCGGGGACATCGTCGGGATGTCCGTATTGACCGGCCGGGCGCTTGGGAAGTACTCCCCTCGGCCGCCAGCCTACACGTTGGGTAAAGGGTTGGTAAAGCCCTTTCCGTCGTGAGTCCACTGTAGAGGGTGGCATGTCCCCATGCCACACGAGATCACCCGTTCGCAAGCGAGTTCGACTGTGACGGTGGACGCGCCCGATCGGCGGTAGGTGGCGTTGATCGGCGCTGGGCACACTCGAGAGGTCCAGACCAATACTGGAAGGGGAGGCCCAGTGCGGAACTTCCGCAAGAACACCGTCCGGACCCTCGCAGCTGTGGCAGCTGCCGCCGGCGCGCTGACCATCGCGGCATTGCCGGCGTCGGCGGCACCGGCGTCGGCGGCAGCGTTCGCGGCACCGGCTGCGGGCTGCGTGACCACCGACATCCACCTCGACCCCGCCGCGCGCGAGGCCGGGTGGACCGTGGAGTGCACCGACCGCCGGTACGTCTACGCCGACGTCACCGTGTTCGCCGGGGGTGTGGCGGACAGCAACCCGTCGGAGGCGCGGTGGGTCGACGCCGGGGACACCTGGCAGGACCTGAACGTGTACCCGCAGACCACACCGGCGATCGACCACCTGTGCGTCCACATCGTCACCTACGTGGACCCGACCAACCCGTTCGAGCAGCCGCAGGTCATCGGGCACAAGTGCATCTGATGCTCTTGGTGCGGTAGGACAGGGTCGCGGCCCCGGTTGCGGGGCCGCGACTCACTTGTACTGGAGGAGCTGGATCAGGTTGCCGCAGGTGTCGTCGAGGACGGCGGTGATCACCGGTCCGCTCTCCAGCGGCTGCTGGGTGAACCGCACGCCGAGCCCGGTCAGCCGGTCGTACTCGGCCTGGAGGTCGGTCACCGCGAAGGAGGCGGCCGGGATGCCGTCCTCGACCAGGGCGTCCTTGTAGGGCTTGACGGCCGGGTGGCTGCTCGGTTCGAGCAGCAGCTCGGTGCCGTCGGGCTCCTCCGGCGAGACCACGGTCAGCCAGCGGTCGGTGCCCAACGGGACGTCGTGCTTGGTGACGAAGCCCAGCACGTCGGTGTAGAACGCGTGCGCCTTGGCCTGGTCGTCGACGAAGACGCTGGTCAGGTGGATCCTCATGGGGTGCCCTCCGGCGGTTGCGGCTTGAGCCACCGCGTCACGATGTGCTCGAGCGGTCGGGTGTCGAGGTCGTGGAACTTGTAGCGGCCCTCCCGGCGCGACCGGACCAGGCCGGCGGCCTCCAGCACGGCGAGGTGCTGGCTGACCGCCTGCCGGGTCAGGCCCAACTCGTGCTTGGTCACCAGCCGCGCGCAGATCTCGAACAGGGTCTGGCCGTCGCGTTCCACCAGCTCGTCGAGGATGCGCCGACGGTTGGCGTCGGCCAGCGCCCTGAAGAGCTCTTCCTCCACTCCCCCACCATAGGCAAGTGGCCACTTGCCTGACAAGTCACCCGAGCGGGTCGGGTGCGTGGGCGAGGAGGTGTTCGCGGAGGAAGTCGGAGATCTGCGCCCGCGCGACCTTCGCGTGCGGCACCACGCCGGGCATGCTCAGGAACGCGTGCGTGGCACCGAAGTGCTCGACAAGGCGGGTGGGGGTGCCGGCGGCGGAGAGTCGTTCCGCGTACCTGCGCCCGTGGTCGGCGATCGGGTCCACGGTCGGCACCACGACCAGTGCCGGTGCCAGGCCGCTCAGGTCGTCGGTGCGGAGGGGGGACAGTGGGATGGGATCGACGCCGGGTGGTGCGGCGAGTTGGTGGAGCAGCTGCATGACGCCGAGGGTGAGGGTGGGGCTGGCCCCGTGTTCGGTGACTGAGGGGTAGTCGAGGCCTGTTGGGGTGACGTCGAGTGCGGGGTTGACCAGTACTTGTGCTCGGAGGGGCACGTTGGTGTCCCGGGCCCGGAGTGCGGCCAGGGCGGCGATCAGTCCGCCTGTGCTCTCTCCGAACACCGCCGTCCGTGTTGGGTCGATGCCCCAGGTCTTGGGGTTGTCGAGGATGTGCAGCAGCACGTCCCAGCCGTCGGCGGCGGCTGCGGGTAGGGCGGTGCCCGGGGCGAGCAGGCGGTGCTCGACTGATACGACGACGGCTGGGAGCTGTGCGGCGAGGTGGCTGTTCACCCAGTCGCTTTGGACCGCTGTGCCCACGAACCCGCCGCCGTGGACGTGGAGGATGAGCGGCGGTAGGTCGTCGGGGTTGCCGGAGGTCGGCCGGTACACCCGGACGGGCACTGTGCGGTCGGGCAGCTGCACCTCGTGCCACTGGATTTCGGCACCCCGGTCGGGGCAGCCGGTGACCACTCGGGCCAGTCGTGAAGCTCGCTTGCGGTTCTCGGCGTCGCGGAAGGCGGCCAGCTCTTCGGCGGTCATGGCGAGCCAGTCCGGCTCCTTGCCCAGCGCGCTCAGGACCCGGATACCCAAGGGTGGTCGTTCGCTGCTCATGGTTCCCTCGTTTCGCTACTGACGGTATCGAAACCGATAGTAGCGGAACCCGCTAGGGTCTCCCCATGACACCCGCCCGCCCTCCGGGCCGCCCCCGGGTCGGCATCGACGCCGAGGTCTTCGCGGCAACCCTGGCCACGGTCCACGACTTGGGGTACACCCGCGCGACGATGGATCGGATAGCTGCTGCGGCAGGGGTCGCGAAGACCACCCTGTACCGGAGATGGCCTTCTAAGGGTGCGTTGATCGCCGACTGTCTGGTTGATGCCCTGGGGCCTGTGCCAGTGCGGGGCGTTGATCGGGGCGAGGACATGGCTACGGCTATCCGGTGGATCACCGGGAAGATCGGGGAGCCGGGGGTGGGTGCGGCCTTCGCCGGGGTTTTTGTGGACGCGGTGAATGATTCGGCGCTGCGGGAGGTGTTGGCGACGAGGCTTCAGGAGCCTTATCGGGTGGCTTTGCAGGAGGCGTTGGGGGAATCCGAGCAGCGGGTGTTGTTTTTCATCGACGTCGTGGTGGGGACTTTGTTGCATCGGATGGGGATGACCGGTGCGCCGATGGTGGACAGCGATGTCACGGCGTTGATCGAGATGATCGGACACCACTTCACCAGCGACTAGGAAGCTGGGCCTGGAGATCATGGCTTGGGCGAGGGCTGAGTCGGGCGGTCGTGGTGGACTGCCCGACTCAGCCTCGTGTCTACCTGGTGGGGACGGCTCCGACTATCGCCGGATGGCGTCTTCCAGCAGGGTTTGGTGGTTGATCATCCACCTTGCCGCTCGTGCCCGCCAGGCCAAGGACCACAGCGGTCCCGAGTCTGTCGAGTCCGGGGTGATGGCTGCCGAGGTGGCCTCAGCGGCGCAGTCTCGGATGGCGAAGTGGATCATTCGGGTTACCAGGCCTGCTCGTTGTTCTGACGGTAGTTCGTAGCCGTCCAGGAACAGGCCCAACTGCTTCGCCCGGTGAGGGGCGTCGGGGAGGTTGTTTCGTTCGGCTACGTCGTCGTCGTGTAGCTGAGCGTTCCACCATGCTGTGCCGACGACCTCGTCTAGACGGTCGACTGGGCCGGCCAGGGACCAGTCGATTAGTCCGGCGGGGAGTCCATCTTGTGCCACGATGTGCCAGGGGCCTGCGTCGCAGTGGCCGATCACGGTGTCCGGGCCGGTGCTGTGCAGCCACCACGGTTGCCACGCCGCATCTGCGGGTGGTTGGAAGCTTGCCGTGGCGGTGTGCAGGTTGCGGAGTAGTGCGCCGGCTTGCCAGACCCCCTCGTCGGTCCATGCGTGCGGGTGCACGATGGTGCCTTCCAGGTAGGTCAGGACCTCGTTGCCCTCGGCGTCGAAGCCCTCGCCCACCACGCGGGGGGCGCCGGGGAAGCCGACGTCCTCCAAGTGGCGCAGCAAGGCGTGGACGGTTGTGGTCCAGGGTTCGGCTGGGCGCCTGACGGTGTGGCCTACTTGCGTGGCTTTGCTGGGTCCGCCTTCAGCCGCTGTCAGCGGGTGGGCGGATGGTTGGGGATGCACGAAATCTCCTCGTGGAGTGCGGAACCTGGGTCACGGCACCGGTGTTGCGGTGCCGGGGGCCGCCACGAGGCGAGGAGTGCGCGCTGGTGTCAGGAGGTGGCGCGCTCCCGCGTCGGGGCGGTCGGGACTCCAGCGAGGTCCGTGCAAGCCATGTCTTCCCCCTTGAATCGTCGGGATGGCCAACACGGTACCGACCTGCGCGCGCTACCTCCATCGAATTGGTCTCAGGCGCGGGGAGAGGCGGTGCGGCGGGCGAGGGTCAGGGTGCCCAAGGCGATGGCAGCCAAGCCGATCACGACCGCGATGTAGCCGCCGACGATTCCGTAGCCGGTGCCCGGTCCGCCCTCAGCCGCCGCCACGACCCACGTGCCCACGGCCGCCGCGAGCACACCGGCACCCAGCGAGGTGAAGGCGGCGCGTGGGCCGCGGCTCTTGCGCACCAAGGACACGACTCCGACGACCACGCCGATCAAACCCAGGCCCGCGCCCACCAAGGACCACGTGCGGCCTTGGGTCAGGGCGTACGGGTCGGCGGACTGGGCGAGGGTCGCGGACAGGTCCGGCAGGGCGGTGATGAAGTGGGACATGGGGTTCTCCTTGTCAACGACGTGATGCGTTGATCATGTCCCCGTCACCGCCCCGAGTCGTTCCCCGCACGTAGACAATCCTGGCTGCCGCCGAGGGCGCAGCGGACTACCGCGGTCGCGGTAGGGCCCGGGTCAGCGCCAAGGCTTGGTGCGCACCAACTCCTCGTGCACCAGCTTGAGGAACGCCCGCACCTCCGCCTCCCCGTACGGCGGCTCCAGCTCCGCGGTCACGGGGTCGGGCTGGGACAGGGCCTGGGCGATGGCCTTCTCGTACGCCTCCGGGCCGTCGATGAAGTACTCGCGCGCGATCATGGCCTCCACCATGCTCGCGGCGACCTCGCGGTCCAGGCTCGGGGCCCGGAACAGGCCGTAGACCACGGCGTTGAGCTCGGCGCGGTGTTCGATGGTCATGGGTTCCTCACTCAGGCGAACAGGGGGCGGCCACCGGGGTGTGGGCCGCGGAAGTCCCAGATCGGGGGGCGGATGCCGTTGCGGCCGAATTCCTGGGCCAGGTTCGCCATGTGCTCCGGGCCCGGCTGGTAGTGGCCGCTGGCGGCGGTGGCGTACTGGACCCGGCCGTTGCTGACCGACAGTTCGCCCGCCGCCGCGACCGGGTGGCCGCCGGCCAGGGACGAGTGGTGGAACTGGCCGGGTGCGTGGTGGTTGGACGCGTAGATGTTGCCGCGGCCGTCCATGACGAAGATCGCCCGGCCGCCGCCCCACGCCGACGTGCCCTGCTGGGTGTCGTACAGCGAACCGTCGCGGGCTCGGCGGAGGTTGCCCTGGCCGTCGATGAACACGCGGTGGGCCTCGCGTTCGGCGTCGTTGAGGCGGCGCACCGAGCGGCCCGGGAACGGGTTGGCCGGGTGGTTCGGGTCGGTCTCGTGCTTGTACTTGTCCAGCATGGGCTTCTGGCGGTTGTACCGGGGCGTGGTGTGCGGCCCGGGGGTGCCGGGCGCGCGGTTCGGCCTGGGCGGCCCGCCGGGACCGCCGCCGGTGCGCTTGCCCTTGCGCAGCCAGTTCAGGATCGGCTTGAAGATCCCGGCACCGCCGCCGCGCCTAGCCATTGAGCACCGCGTTGATCGCGACGTCCAGGGCCGCGTCCAGCAGCAGCTTGGTGATCTGCCGGAAGATCGGGATCTCCAGCAGCGACGCGCCGAAGGTCACCACGGCGGTCGCGATGGCCTGGGCGATCTGGATGGCCAGGACGACGAGCTGGGCGATGACCGCGACCTTCAACGCGACGAGCGCACCCGCGCACACGTACAGGCCCGCGCCGACCATCGCCGCCGCCGTGGCGCCGTCGTCGAGGTTCTTCTTGGGCGCGTCCGAACCGTCCCAAAAGGACTTGAACCGCTCCACGGCCTCGGCCTGGTTCTGCGTCCACACGGTTTCGGCCTGGCCGTGCGCCTCGCCCACGGACCCGCCGAGGCGGTCGCCGAAGGCGATCCACTCCCCCGCCATGTCGAAGATCTTGCCCTCGTCGCCCTCCGGCCACGAGAAGCCCAGCGTGTTGAGCAGGCCCGACAGTTCCGCGGGCAGCATGATGCCGGTGGTCACCGGGCGCCGTCCCCTCCCAGCGAGGTGAACAGGCCGTGGTTGGCCTGCTCGACGTTGACGTACTCCGCGCCCATCTCCACGAGCTTGCCGCCGGTCTCGGTCAGCACGGCCGCGTTGTCCTCGAAGCTCTCCATCGCCGCCTCGGAGATGACGTCGTAGATCATCTGCATGGCGGAGCCCAGGTCGTCGCCGCCGAACGGGTTGCCGTAGGACGCGAGGCTCGCGCGGAACGAGGCGATCTCCCCGGTCAGGCGCTCGGCCGTGCCGGTGAGCTGGTCCCCCGACCGGCCGATGGCCTCACCCGAGAGGTTCAGGTGTCCGGACACTGTGTCTTCCCCCTTGCGGCGGCCTACGGCTCGCCGATGCTTCCCATGATGGAACGGAGTTTCTTGGTGTAGCCCTGCAACTGGTCCATGCTCTGCGTGCGCAGCGACTCGGCCTGCGCGGCCAGCCGCCCGAGGTCCGCCGTGGACGGTCCGGGCGGGTTGGCGCGGCGCTGGGCGGTCCAGTCCTTGAGCGCGGCGTCGAGGGCCTGGCGGGCGCGGTCGTTGAACTGGCGGCCGGTCATCTCGCGCACGGCGGGCGACAGCTCCACTTTGGACACGTTGCCGTCGGGGCCGAAGGTCACCCAGACCTCGTGGTCCTCGTCGGAGCCACGGCCGGTGACCTGCGCGCCGGACAGGCCGCCGAGCGAGTCGCGGGCGGTCCGCAGCACCTCGGCGGCCTCGGAGAACAGCGCGTCCACGCCGGTGGGCGACGGGTCGCCGTGCATGCCGGTGCGCGGCCCGACCTTCGCGATGACCTCGTCCACGGCGGTGCCGACCCGGCGCAGGAACGCGCTGCTCTGCTCGCCGACCTCCGCCAGCCGCCCGACCAGGGCGTCCAGGTCGGGCATGGGGTCTTCGGCGGTCGGCGCGACCGCACGGGCCTTGGCCAGCGCGTCGTTGGCCGCCAGGGCCAGGTGGCGCTCCAGTTCGGACGTCGGGATCTCCGCGGGCGACGGCCGTAGCGCCACCGCGGTGACACTGCCCGTCCGGACCGTCACCGCGACCAGGTCGTCCGGGGATCTGCCGACGTGCTCGCCGGTGTCGGGCGGCAACTGCCCCAGGTCGGCGTCTTCCTCCCCCAGAGCCTGCCGGTACTGCTGGAGCCGCTGCTCAGGGCTCGGTCGACCGTCCACTGTGCACCTCCCACGCGCTGTGGATCGCCGCCGAGCGTACTAGACCCGATACGCCGGGCAGCGGCTTTCGGGCGATCCGGCGCGTGTTCGGGCGGGTCTACCAGGGCACCGGGCCGTCGACGTTGAAGAACCCACCGGTGGGGCCGTCGGCGCCGAGTGTGGCCAAGCGCACCACCACGGCAGCGCCTTGAGCCGGAGTCAGATGTCCGTTGTGGTCGTTGATGTCCGTGTCGACGTAACCGGGGTCGGCGAGGTTGACCAGGACACCCTCCTTGCGCAGCTCGTTGGCGTACTGGACGGTCAGGGCGTTGAGCGCGGCCTTGGAGGGCGTGTAGGCGGCGGACGCCGGGAGCGCGGCGAGCGGGCCGTCCGGGTCGGCGGCGATGGACAGCGATGCGGCGGTGCTGCTGAGGTTGACCACACGCGGTGCCTCGGACCGGCGCAGTAGTGGCAGGAAGCCGTTGGTCACCGTGATCACACCGAAGACGTTGGTCTCGAACACCCGCCGGACCATGTCCACGTCCACGGTGCTCGGCACCTGGTCGAGGGCGGCCAACGGCGAGACTTGCCCCGATCCGGTGGTAGCCGCGTTGTTGACCAGCACGTCGAGGCGCCCGAAGTGCTCCTCGACCCACTTCGCCGCGTCGGCCACCGTCCCCGGATCGGTGACGTCCAGGACGACCGCGTGCGCGTCGCCACCCGCCGCGCGCAGCGTCTCGGCAGCCTCCTCGCCGCGCCGGGCGTCCCGTGCGCCGATCAGCACGGTCAGGCCGAGCGCGGCGAGTTGCTCGGCGGTCGCCCGGCCGATGCCCTTGTTCGCGCCGGTGATCAGCGCCACGGTCCGGTGTTCGGTCATGTTCCCAGCTCCTCGTCCGTTGGGGGGTGGATCGCCCACTGGACGTCGCAGGCTCGCCGTTTGTGACATGCGTACGCTCGGGTCCACGCCGGACGGACGGGAGGCCGAGGTGGGAGAGGCGACGGTGGCCGGGTTGCTGGCCGAGTTGGCCGCGCTGGACGAGCCGAAGGTGCGGGCCGTCAACGAGAAGCACGGCGACGACCACGGCGTGAACCTCGGCAAGCTGCGCGCGGTCGCCAAGCGGCTGAAGACGCAGCAGGACCTCGCGCGCGAGCTGTGGGCGACCGGGGACTCGGCGGCGCGGCTGCTGGCGACGCTCATCTGCCGGCCGAAGGCGTTCGAGCGCGACGAACTGGACGCGATGGTGCGCGAGGCCCGTACGCCGAAGGTGCACGACTGGCTGGTCAACTACGTGGTCAAGAAGAGCCCCCACGCCGAAGCGCTGCGCCTGGCGTGGTCCGCAGACCCCGATCCGGTGGTCGCGAGCGCCGGGTGGGCGCTGACCACCGAGCGCGTCGCCAAGCGGCCGGAGGGCCTGGACCTCGGCGGGCTGCTCGACGTCGTCGAGGCCGAGATGAAGGACGCCCCCGACCGCCTCCAGTGGGCGATGAACCACTGCCTGGCGCAGATCGGCATCAGCCACCCCGTGCACCGGGCGCGGGCGATCGACATCGGCGAACGCCTCGAAGTGCTCAAGGACTACCCGACTCCCCCGAACTGCACGTCCCCGTACGCGCCGGCGTGGATCGCCGAGATGGTCCGCCGCCAAACCACCGCTTAGGGCACATCCGGGACGAAACGGGGTGGCGTCGGCGAGCGGCGATCCAGGACAGTGGGGGTGTGCGGGCGGACGGCGAGGATCTCCTGGCGGGGTACGTGACCGGGCCGGCCGCCGCGACCGAGGCGACCGCCGTGGCGTTGGCGCGGGCGGAGACCGCCCGGGTGGTGGTGCTGGTCGAAGGTGTGAGCGACCAGATCGCCGTCGAGACGCTCGCCGCCCGGAGCGGCCGGGACCTCGCCGCCGACCAGGTCGTCGTCCTGCCGGTCGGTGGCGCCCACGGCACCGCCCGCTACCTGCGGCGTTTCGGCCCGCACGGCACCGGCACGCGGTTGGTCGGGCTGTGCGACGCCGGGGAAGCCCACATCGTCCGCCGCGCCCTCGCGACGACCGGTCTCGGGACGCCCGATTCGCGCGCGGAGCTGGAGCGGCTGGGGTTCTTCGTGTGCGTCGAGGACCTGGAGGACGAACTCCTCCGCGCCGCCGGCCCCGAGCTGACCGCGGCGGTCCTCGCCGAGCACGGTGACCTCGCCGCGTTCCGCAAGATCCAACGCCAGCCCGCGTGGCGCGGCAAACCCGAGACGGCCCAGTTGCGGCGCTTCCTCGCCGCAGGGGCCCGCCGCAAGCTCCGCTACGCCCGCCTCCTGACCGAGGCCATCGCCCCGGACCGGCTGCCCCGACCGCTCACCGCCCTGCTCGCCGCGCTCTGAAAGCCCTTCCCGCGGTCCGTCAAAGGATTGGTGTCGGAAGGAACCAGCGTGGAAGGAACACATCGCATGGGTTCGAGCCAGTCGGGGCGGCGCGGGAGAAGTCTGCGAAAACTCCTGGTCGCAGGCTTGTCCTTGGCACTGCTGGGTTTCGCCGCACCGCAGGCCGCGGCGGCCACCAGCGTCAGCTTCACCCCGCAGACCGTGTTGGGGCCGGGTGTGCCCACGGACGGGTCCATCGACCAGAACGTCGTCGCGCTCGGGTCGATCTCCCTCAACGTCTCCGCCACCCAGACCGTGTACGTGGTGTCGGTGCTGCGGGTCAACAGCGCGACCATCCGCACCCTGGTGGACAACGAGATCGTGTGCCGGTGGGCCGGCGGCAGCAAGAACATGGTGGTGGGCCAGAACGTCTACCAGCAGGGCAGCGGCAGCCCGCAGTGGGAGGACATCTCGCTGACCACGCGCTACCTGGTGCAGACCGGCGTCACCGGAACCCTGATCTGCACCACCTACATCCGGACCGCGTCGCTGGGGTACGCCGACTCCACGGTCCGGCTGGTGAGCGGCTCGCTGCGGTTCGCCGACACCTCCGTCGACGGCACCACCGCCGGTCAGCCGATCCAGGCCAGCGTCCCGCCCGGGCTGCTGCACGTCGACTCGACCACGCCGATCGTGCGTGAGCCGTCGATCCCGTTCTTCACCACCGCACCGGGTTTCACCGGTCTGAGCGTGTTCGGCGACACCGAGTACATGGTGTGCCACCCCGGTGTGACCTGCAACAAGTCGGGGTCGTCCACCGCCCGGTTCACGTTGTTCGTCAACCAGTGGAAGGCGGACGGCACCCTCTGCCACACCGACGCGTCGGCCACGGTCACCAAGACCGTGCCCTACTGGGTCCACCACATCTACGTGCCGCTCAACAAGCCGGACTTCCAGGTCCGCACCGACTCCGGCTGCATCCCCCGGTTCAACACCTACGTGCTCGTGCAGTGGCTTTCCGGTGAAACGGGTGCCGTGCAGGGCACCGCCGTGGGCCTCACCGACTCGCGTGGCTCGACGTCGAAGCACAACTCCGACATGAGCCACGCCTACGTCGTCCCGTACGTCTAAACAACACCGGGGAGGCCCACGGGTTCACCCGCGCCCGTGGGCCTCCGCCGACAGGTCCTGCCAGTCCGCCCACATCTTCAGCCGGTCCGTGTAGGCCTGCTGGATCATCGGGTAGAAGCCCTGGCCGAACAGCACCCGCAGCGGCGGGTTGTCCGAGTCCACGACCTTGAGCAGGGCCTGCGCGGCGGCGACCGGGTCCCCGGCGGGCTGGTTGCGCGCGATGGCGCCCAGGCGGGCGCGCATGCCGTCGTACTCCGGTCGGGTCTGCGCCATGTGGCCGTTGGCCAGCGGGTCGGGGTTCTTGCCGTCCCGGGTGGCGAACCCGCCGGGCTCGACCACGGTCACCTTGATGCCGAAGTCGGCGACCTCCTGCGCCAGGGACTCGTTCAGGGCCTCCACCGCCCACTTGGACACGTGGTACGCGCCGCCGAGCGGCATGGCGACCAGCCCGGCCGCCGAGGACAGCTGGACGATGTGCCCCGACCCCTGCTCGCGCAGGTGCGGCAGCACGGCCTGGACGACCCAGACCGCGCCGAACAGGTTGGTCTCCAACTGGTCGCGCAGTTCCTGCTCGGTCAGCTCCTCGACCGCGCCGATCTGGGCGTACCCGGCGTTGTTCACCACGACGTCGAGCCGGCCGAAGTGCTCGTGCGCCCGCTGCACGCCCGCGAAGACGGCGGCCTTGTCGGTGACGTCCACCTCCAGCGGCAGCACGGCATCGCCGTAGGTCGCCACCAGGTCGTCGAAGCCGGCCGTGCTGCGGGCGGTCGCGGCCACCTTGTCGCCGCGGGACAGCGCCGCCTCGACGAAGCAGCGGCCCAGACCGCGGGACGAACCGGTGACGAACCAGACCTTGCTCATGGGATTTCCTCCGTGTGGCGTGTGCTCGATCGACCTCCGGACACCACGGCCCCGACCGGGCGTGACACGTCGTGACCCACACCACAACCATAGATAGGCGTCTATTTACCGCCGGCTATAGTGGGCGGTATGACGACGCTGACGCCCACCACCGGCCTGCCGGTCGAGGACGCGACGACCTACGCCCAGTGGTTCGCCTGCCTGGCCGACCCGACCCGGGTCCGCCTCCTGCACGCCGTCGCCGTCCACCCCGGGGAGATCGCGGTCGGCCCGTTGTCCGAGGCGATCGGCGTCAGCCAGCCCACCTGCTCCCACCACCTGCGCAAGCTCGCCGACACCGGGTTCGTGCGGCTGCGCAAGGAGGGCACGCAGACCCTCGTCTCGGTCAACCCGGCGTGCTGCACCGGCCTGCCGCACGCCGCCGACGCCGTCATGGGCACCGTCGTCACCCGTCCGTGCTGCCCGACCGACCTGCCCGCCGACGTCACCGTCCGCGCGATGGCCGAGGACGACTGGACCGACGTGCGCCGCATCTACGGCGAGGGCATCGCCACCCGCAACGCCACCTTCGAGACCGAGACCCCCGGCCGCCGCACGCTGGACGCGAAGTGGCTGCCCGACCACCGCTGGGTCGCCGAGGTCGACGGGGTGGTCGCCGGGTGGGCCGCCGCCACCCCCGTCTCCGCCCGCGACTGCTACGCCGGCGTCGCCGAGACCTCCGTCTACGTGGGCGCCGACGCGCGCGGCCGGGGTGTCGGCAAAGCGTTGCTGCACAAGCAGGTCACCGCCGCCGACACCGCCGGCCTGTGGACGTTGCAGACCGCGATCTTCCCCGAGAACCGCGCCAGCATCGCCCTGCACCACTCGGCGGGCTTCCGCACGGTCGGCGTCCGCGAGCGCATCGCGCAGCACTACGGCGTGTGGCGCGACACCGTGCTGCTGGAACGCCGTGCCCAGCCCGCCTCGGACTGCCCCTGCTGACCGCTCACACCCTGGTCGGGACGGCGCGCGCCCGGTCGATGTCCGGCCCCCGGTAGAGGCGCTCCGGGATGGACGCCAGGGTGGAGGGGTGCACCTGGGGGCCGAGGCCGTAGAACTTCTGGAAGCTCATGATCAGCGGGCGCCACGCGTCCGGGTCGATGTGGTCCTCGGTGCCCGCCAGCCGGATGCCCTCGTGCACGAACACCCGCTGCACCCGCACCTCGACCGCGACGATCGACCCGCGCTGGGCCTCGTCGGCCTCCGCCACCGGGTGCACGGCCTCCACCACGACCTCCATCGCCACCGGGCACTCGGCCACGCGCGGCGGTGTGACGGTCTCCGACGGGACGGGGGTCAAGCCCGCGCGCCCGAACTTGTCGGCGACGTGGGAGTAGCCGCGGCGCAGCTTGCCCGGCGGGACGGGGTCCGAGCCGGTGGTCAGCGCGAGCCGGTCCACGGGCGGCGCCAGCGCGTCCGAGGGCAGGTTGAGCACGCCTTCGCCGGTGCGCAGCAGGTTGCGGGTGGTCTGCGACCGGGCGCTGATGCCGAGCACCGCGCGCCAGCCCAGCCAGAACACCGACGAGATCGGGGCCAGGTTGGGCGTGCCGTCCTCGTTCTCGCTGGAGACCAGCACGACCGGCGTGCCGAAGTACAGGATGCCGGGCTCGATCCGTTGGTGCGCAAGCAGTTCCGTGTCCACGGTCCCAGTTTCGTGATCCACCCGGCACGGTCGCCGGCGGGATTCAGCCGTCACGGCCGAGTGCTGGTGACAGCCGGGCGTTGCGTTCGCGCCGTCGTGGGTATCCACGCAGGACAGACCACAGGACGGAGTCCCCTCATGTCCGACCACACGGCGGGCGGCCCGGACCTGGCCACCCACCTGACCGGGATCGCGCGCATGCTCCAGGCCCGGGACGGTCAGCAGGAGACGATGGACGCGATCGTGCGGTCCGCCGTCGGCACCGTGCCCGGGGCCGAGCACGCGGGCATCATGACGGTCCTCGGCCGCAAGGAGGTCCGGACCGTCGCCACGACGGGTGACCTGCCGTGCGCGGTGGACCAGGCGCAGTTCGACGTCGGTGAGGGGCCGTGCCTGCGGGCGTTGTTCGACGAGAAGGTCGTGTCGGTGCCCGAGCTCGCCCGGGATCCGCGCTGGCCCGCGTTCGCGGCGCGGGCGGTGGAACTCGACGTGGGGAGCATGTTGTCGTTCCAGCTGTTCGTGCAGGACGACGACCTGGGGGCGCTCAACCTCTACGCCACGGACGTCCGCGCGTTCGACGACGAGTCCGAGCACGTCGGCGGGCTGTTCGCCGGGCACGCGGCCATCGCGCTGGCCACCGCCCAGCAGCGCGAGCACCTGGGCGAGGCGGCGCGCACGCGGGACCTGATCGGGCAGGCCAAGGGCATCCTGATGGAACGCCACAAGCTGAGCGCCGACCAGGCGTTCGCGGTGCTGGCGCGGGCCAGTCAGCTCACCAACACCAAGTTGCGGGACATCGCCGAACAGCTCACCCGGACTGGTGAACTGCCTACCCGACCGGGTGGAACCGGTTGACGGGTTAGGTGGTCGCGAGGCGGACGGCGGCCAGGGCGTCGTCCAGTGCGACGGGCGTCGCCAACCTTCGCGTACCCGGTGGACCAGCCCGTCACACGGGACGCAACAGCGAGCTGCGCCCCGAACTCCACGTTTCGAGGAGGTGGTCGGCCAGGCGGCGCTCCAGCAGTTCGGTGGCCCGGATGCCGAACACGACCGACCCGGCCAACCCGGGCTCCCGCGCGACCAGGTCGCCCACCACGTCGTGCCGCATGACCTGCTCGTGCACCGCGTCGGCCTCGATGTGCTCGGTGAAGAACTCGACGCAGTCGGCGTGGGCGTTCATCCGCGCCAGCGCCTTGGCCATCCGCGCGGCACTGGGCGCGGTGGTGATCTCGGCGGCGGCGAAGTGGCCGACCAGCGCGCCGCGCAGGCCCTGGTGCAGGCCGCACAGCGACATCAGGTTGACCGTGGCCAGCATGGGCGCGGGGACGTGGTCGAGGTAGTGCAGGTAGCCGGTCTCCAGGCCGGCGCCGGCCAGCAGCCGCGCGTACAGCTGGGAGTGCATCCGGTCGCCGCGCCCGCCGCCGAACTCGTCGAACTCGACGGCCACCAGGGCGGCCTTGGCCTTGCCGGACAGGCGGGGGATCACCCACGCGTGCGGGTCGGCTTCCTTGAGGTGGTAGATCGACCGGTGCACGAGGTACTCGCGCATCTGCCACCACTCGCCGCGGTCGCGCAGGTGGTGGCTGACGCCTGTGCCGTCGACCGGTTCCACCAGCAGGTCGTCCAGGGCGTCGGCCAGGTCCACGCGGCCGGCCAGGTCGTCGTCCAGCTGCGCGCGGAACACCCGCTCCAGCTCGGCGCGCAGCCGCAGCAGCTCCGGCTCCCACTCCCAGTCCGGCGAGACGTCCCGGAAGCCGCGGTAGTGCAGCTCGTAGCAGACGTGCAGCGCCAGGTGCAGGTCCTCGCCGTACGGGTCGGCCGCGCGCGCTTGCTCCAGCGGCAGGGCGGTGGGCGGCGGGCTCTCGCGCAACGCCTCCACGACCGCGGCGGACACGGGGCCGCGCGGGGTCGGGAGGACGGGGGTCTCCAGGGCCAGGGTCACCAGGGCGGGTTACCCGGTTCAGGGGCCCCGATGCACACCTCGGCCAGGGCGTCCACCACAGCCACCAGGTCGGGCTTGGCGTGGCCTCCGGCCCCCGTCTCCATGATCTCACGCACCCCTGACAATTCCTGCGGGGACGCTGGCTTGTGCACCTCGCTCGATCCGGCCGCTTGTCGTTGCAGGCGTGCGCCGCCGTCCTCAAGCTTGATCGGCGGGAGGCCAGTGTGCCGGGACAGGGCCGCCACCAAGTCCGTCGCCGGGACCAGGACCCCTCGCCACGGGTCCACGCCGGGACCGTCCAGGCCGTACCGCGCCGCCGTCCACACCGCGGCGGCCAGCACCTGGTCGTCCAGCACGGGGCCTTCGCGTCCCTCCGCCAAGTCGGCCAGCGCCCGGTCCACCAACGCCCGCGTCAGCATCGCCTGCTCCACCGCCCGATCGACCGTCGCGGCGGTGTCGGCGGCGCGGACCTCCACGGTCGGGTACCGGGGTGAGAGCCGGGCGAGCCAGAAGCTCATCCCCCGGTCCACGACCACCCCGCAGGCGACCAGCCGGTCCACGGCGGCGTCGTACTCGGCGGCCGAGGTGAACCGCGGTGGCACGCCCGAGCCGGGGAAGCGGGACTGCTCGACCATCCGCCAACTGCCGAACCCGGTGTCGCGGCCGTGCGCGAACGGCGAGTTCACCGACAGCGCCAGCAGGGTCGGCAGCCACGGGCGCAGGTGGTTGAGCACAGCCACGGCGGTGTCCTGGTCGGGCACGCCGACGTGCACGTGGCACCCGCAGCACTGGTAGTCCGCGACCTGCCCGCGGTAGAGGTCGGTGATCCGCTGGAACCGCTCGTCCTCCAGGCGCGGCGGCGGCGTGACACCGAGCACCGGCGCACCGGCGGGCACCAGCAGCGCACCCACCTCCCGAGCCGCCCGCGCGAGCCGCCGTCGCCCTTCGGTCAGCTGGTCGCGCAGCTCGTCGGCCCCCGTGCAGACACCGCTGGCGAACTCGACCTGCGTCGCGTGCAACTCCCCGTGCATCCCAGGCACGTCGCCCACCCGCTCCAACACCTCGCGCGCGAGCGGCACGGGAGTGCGGCTCACGGCATCGACCAGGAGGAACTCCTCCTCCACACCCACGGTGCTCAGCGCGCCTCCCGGACGTCGTGGAGCGGACACCCCCGCTCGATACCCGGCCACACCACCCCCGAACCGCGAGCACCGTGGACGCGGCGGGGTTGACCTGCGCCCGACCAGGGAATCCGCCAGGCACGGCACGCGGCGCGGGACCGCGTGCGGGCGAGGCGGCGATTCGGGATGAGTGCGACGAGGAGCGTCCGAGACCTGGTCAGCGTCCTGGACCACGCGATCCGCGAGGCCCTGGCCGAAACCCGCCCCGACCCGCCGCACGACCCGCTGGCCAGGGCGAGACACGCCCAGACCTGCGTGGTCAAGGCCCTCGACGCCACCCGAGCGGGTGATACCGCGTTGCCCCCAGCCGCCTTGGCGTGCCTCGACGCGGCCTGCGAGCACCTGGAGTACGGCGAGCTGTTGGAAGCCAGGACCCTGCTGACCGCCGCCCGCGGCCAACTCGCCGCGGGCCACCGCACCCTCGGCCGCGACCACGCCGCAGCCGGCTGACCAGGGGGTGGCGGGTCGCTCAGACGCCGCTCATGCCGATGTCCACCGACTCCGGGTCGAACACCGTGTCCACCGTCCACGTCACCGGTTCCGCCACCACCCCCGGCTCGCCGTAGACCTCGCGGCCGTCGGCGATGGTCTCGCCGAGCACGTCCACCGTCTCCAGGCTCGTCAGGCGCCACACGACGCGCCGGCTGTCCTCGGGAGGCCCGCCCGCGTAGTCGCGTTCGCGCGACCGGGCGATGTCGAACGCCTTGGCCGTCACCTCG
Source organism: Saccharothrix sp. CCNWYY140 (assembly GCF_037401995.1). Lineage (NCBI taxonomy): Bacteria > Bacillati > Actinomycetota > Actinomycetes > Pseudonocardiales > Pseudonocardiaceae > Saccharothrix > Saccharothrix sp. CCNWYY140. Next base: position 26,347 of record NZ_JBBEGC010000014.1, on the reverse strand, counting down.
TCGGGTGACGTTCCGGCCTGGAAGACGAACACCGAGCGGTAGGTCCGGGGTGGTTCGTCGGGGCGGTCGGTGATGATCGCGTAGTTCGCCGCGCACGAGTACCAGACCGGGCTCACTTGGCGAACCTCCCGTCCAGGAGCAGCTTGCGGACGGTCGGACCGCCGGTGCGCAGGGCCTGCTCCACGGTGTACGTGCCATCCAGCATCTCACTGGGGAACTCGCCCCTGATCGACGCCTTCCGGTACTGCTCGATGAACTTGGTGACCGGCAGGGACCGGTCCAGCACGGCGGGGCTCGCCGCGTTGTTGATGCCCACCTGCTTGGCGAACTCCCGGTCCGCGTCGGACGGTTCCCGCGCCGCCTTCTTCTTGCTACCGGGACCGGTGAGGACGTCGGTGTCGTCCTCGGAGCGCTCCACGAACTCCGGTCGCGGCGCCTCCTCCCCCGCGCCGCGGGCGGCGATCCGCAGGGCCATCAGGTCGAGGAAGTCGTTGATCGCCGTGGCGAGCATGGCCGCGAACCGCGCGCGGGCCGCGTTGTCGGGCCAGAAGAAGAACCGGGTCAGGTCCTGGTACAGCGGCTCGTTCTCGCGCACCAGGGCGGCGATGGCGGTCTTGGCGTACTTGACGTCGTCGGCGTACTGCTCGGCGTGCCAGGCGATGCGCTTCATCCGCTGCCCGACGTCCAGCGCCGTGCCGTACAACCCGGCCGCCCGGGTGCGGTAGTCCCGGCCCGCCTCGTCCGGCCAGCCCGTGGCCAGGGCGGCGTCGACGGCGGACCCGCTCGACCCCGTGTTCAGGAACGCGGCGCCGGCGTTGGTCCAGCCCAGTGCCCGGCTCGCCCAGGTGTCCTCGTCGGACACCGGCCACCGCGTCAGCGGGGCGACCGCGGACCACAGTTCGCACTCGGTGGGCGGTGCTACCGGCATGTCAGCGCCCCGGCCCGGTGAACTGCGCCGCGCCGGCGGCGTCACCGTCGAGGTAGGACCGCAACGCGGTCCGGCCCGCGGTGGCGAGGTCGCCGAACCGGCCGGGCAGCGGGTTGGCGTCGGTCAGGATCGCCGACTCCAGCGCGAAGTAGTAGCCCTGGAGGGCCGCGACCAGCGAGTCGTACTCGTTGCTGCCCCACGCGACCTGCTGCCGGCCGGTGGTCCACTTCGCGGCGAGGTCGGCGCCGTCGCCACTGAGCCGGGTGGCGGCGAAGTCCACCTGCTCGGGGACGACGGCGGCGTGCGGCGGCGTCACGACACACCCCGCAGCCGGTCCCCGACCCGGGCGACCGCAAGCCTGGACGTGGCCAGGACCCGGTCGGCCAGCACCGCCGCGTCCGCGTGCCGGGACCGCCGGTCCACGACCAGGTCGAGCAGCTCGCCCCGCCCACCGACGGTGACGGTCACGGCGCCGTCGGTGGATCGCGCCGTCTCGCGGATCTCCGCGATCGCCTCGCGCAACCGCTCCAGCTCACGCCGCAGGGCGCGGTGGTCCACGACCGGCACGGGCCGATCGTCCACTGTGGAGGGTCGAGGTTCGGCGGCGCGGCGGTCGATCTCGCGCAACACCGGGTCGAAGGCCAAGTCGCCCACCGGTGTCCCACGCGGCACACCGGCCGCCGACCACGCCGCCGCGGAGGCCGCGATCCGGGTGGCGAGCAGGACCCGGGCACCGACGCCGTCGAGATCGGCCCGCACCCGGGGATCCAGCCACAGTCCGCGCAGGTCGCCGAAGACGCCCGCGGTCACCTCCACGAGCCCGTCCGGCGACTCCGCCGCGGCGACCACATCACCGAGCGCCCGCGCGCCCGAGGTTGTCCGGTTCACCCGACCAGCATCGCCGCCCGAGTGGCCGGTGGTCGCCCGGTGGCAGGCTCCTGCCGCCGGGCACCCGCGCCCCCGACCGCCGGCCCGCGCGGGGCCGGTGTCGTCAGCCCTCCGCGCCCGCGCGCAGCCAGTCCGGGGTGTGTTCGGGGGCGCGCGGGAACAGTTCCAGTTCGCGGGCGTACGCCTCGGCCGTCGGCGGGTTCACGAAGTCGGGCAGGTCGGTGCGGTTGAAGTCCACCGAGTAGTTGTCCGGGTAGTCCAGCCGGAAGGTCGCCTGGAACCACGTGCCCCGGTCCGGCCGTGCCATGCCCGCGCGCAGCCGCGCGAACAGTTCCTGCACGTCGTCCTCCGGCGGCACCCACCCGTACAGGCCGCCGTTCTCCATCCGCAGCAGCCCCGAGAACGCGGTGTAGTCGCCCACCGCCGCGTACAGGAGCTGGAGGTGGTTCCACCCCGCGGGCAGCTCGAACACCAGCCGCTCGGTGATCGCGGCCAGGACCTCGCCCTGGGCTTCGACGCTGAGTGGCTCAGTCATGTGATCAGTATTCCTCACTCGCTCTCGGCCAGCCGCGCCCGCAGCCAGTCCGGCACGAACTCCGGGTCGCGCGGGTAGGCGGCGTGGTCGATCGCCCACGCCTGCGCCGGGAGGTCCGGCGACCAGCGCGGGTCGTGGTCGAAGTCGAACATCGCCCGGTACTCCAGCGGCGGGTCCACGGTGTAGCGCATCGCGAACCACGTGCCGCGGCCCGGCTCGTACATCAGGTCGCGCAGCTCGCGCAGCGCCGGCTCCACCGTCCCCGGCACGTCCACCGCGACGCTCTCCCCGCCGGCCCGCAGCACGGTCAGCGACAGGTGGCCGTACTGCGCGTTGCCCCGGTACTTGAGGTCGATGCGGCGCCAGCCCTCCGGCGCCGCCGCGACCAGGTCCAGGCCGACCTGGTGCAGCAGCAGCTCGCCCCGCTCAGGGGGTCGCCGGTGGCGGGGGGACGAGGTCGGGGTGGCGGGCTGGTCCGGGGACATTGTGGAACGACCTCTCCTCGGTGCGGATGGTGGGCGGGTTGTCCGTGGACAGGGTCCACCGCGCGTGCAGCACGTCCGGCGTGTGGCGGTCCGGGGTGCGGCGCTCGGCCCACACGTCGAACCGGTCGACGTCGACGTCGGGGCGCTGGCCCATGTTGGTCAGGTCGTTCTCCATCGCGCGCCAGGAGTCGGACGTGGGGCGCTCGTCCAGGGCCCAGTTGCTGTTCTCGTGCGCCCACTGCGGCACGTGGTTGATCCGCTCACCCGGACCGCCGGCCTCGTACGAGACCAGGTGGCCGCCGGCGAACCGGAACAGCGGTCGGTCCTCGGGCTTCTGGTGCTTCGGGTCCAGCTCGCCGTCCAGGCGCGTGCCGCTGTGCATGCCGCCCTTGGCGATCTGGCCGACGTCGGTCTGGAGCTTGCCGTCCTTGTCCGGGCCGCCCTCGCCGCGCCGCGGCCCCCAGTGGTCCTCGGCCGTCCGGCCGGCGGGCGGGTAGTCGGGCTTGCCGCTGGCGGCGATCGTGTCGCCGTGCTCGTCGGTCCGGTACAGCTGACGCGGCTCGCGCGGGTCGAACCCGTGGTGCTCCAGGTGACGCGGACCGACCGCGAAGGTGGTGTTCGGCCGCGGCACGTCCACGCCGTCGCTCCACGTCCGACCGGTGCCCAGCTCGGGGTTGAACCCGTGCTCCCGGTTGCCCGACCACGTGTGGACGTGCGAGAACTTGCCGTCCGCGTCGGTGTAGAACGACCCGTGCCAATTGCCGTCCGTGTCGTACACGTCGTAGCGCGTGTTCGGATCGCGCGGCGGCGTGTCGGACAACGAGAACGGCCCGTCCTGGCGCACGTCGTAGTCGGTCACCGGGTCGGCGATCCGGTAGTTGCCGTCGGCGTCGCCCGGCGGGTTCCAGTCCACGGCCGGCGCGGCGTCGCCGTGGTCGAACCCGTCGAAGCGCTGCGGCGGCTGCGGGTCGGCGGGCGGCGTCCCCAGGTCGGCCGTCGTCGCGGCCGGCTCCGGCCCGGACGGCCCCTGGTTGTGCGGCGTCGGCGCCTCGTACGTGTGGTGCATGTTGTGGCCGAGCTCGATCCGGTACGTCACACCCGGCATCGGCCGCGAGGTGTCCGGGTTGACCGGCGCGGTGAACGGGTCCTGCCCGAACCCCTTGTTGGGCACCGAAGTCTCGACGTGCGTGATGTTCCGGTCGGCGTCGGTGTAGAACACGCCACGCGGGTTGCCATCGGTGTCGGTGACCACCATCCGCGAGTTCGGCTGCAACGGCTCCCGACCGTTGAAGTCCGCGACCCGGGTGTTCGGGTCGACGTCCATCGGCACCTCGGGCAGCGGATCGCCGTTGGGTTGGCGCGGCGGGTCCCAGGTGGTCTGGTTCTGCGGGGTGCGGTCGTAGTCGGCGGAGTCCGTGATCGGCTTGACCGGCTTGGCCATGCGGTCACGGGCGTCGTCGGCGTCGGTGTGGTCGGCACGGTGGTGGTCGGGGGTGCCGGGGACGTAGCCGTCCGGGCTGGACTTGGTGCGGGTGCCGTCGGGCCGGTGGGTTTCCCACTCGCCGTTGGGCGGGATCTTGGGCTGGCGGTTGCCGTCGGGCCCGATCTCGGCGTCACTGGTGTAGACGCGGCCGTTGGTGTCGGTCCAGGCGGGCTTGGTGGGGGCCAGGACGTCGGCGCCGGTGTGGTGGGACAGGCGTCGGGCGAAGTCGTTGGTGCCGGCGTCGCAGCCGATGAGGCGGATGGGGGTGTTGCCGTCCCAGCCGTTGCGGCGCAGCAGGTCGCCGTACTGCTCGGGGGTGTAGGTGTGGTTGCCGATGCGGGCGTGGCCGTCGGGGGTGATGTGGACGTCGGCGGTGAAGTAGCGGGGGTCGTGGGGGACGCGGTGGGGCAGGTCGCCCATGTCGGGGTCGCCGCGGTGGTGCGAGATGCCCGAGGGGGTGGCCTCGCCGTACCGGGCGTGCGCCTCGTCGATGTCCGGACGGTCGGTGTGTGGAGGCTGGTTCGGGTCCGGGTTGTTCGAGTCGGGGTGGTTCGGGTCGGGGCGGTTCGGGTCCGGGTTGTTGGAGTCCGGGCGGGTCGGGTCCGGGCGGGTCGGGTCCGGGGCCGGGTGGTTCGGCTGGTTGGGGTGGTTCGGGTCGTTCGGGGTCGGGCGGTCCTGGCGCGGGGTGGTGTCGGGGTCGCGGTGGGGCGGGGTCCACTGGTCCGGGTCGCGGCGTGGGGTCGGGGCGGGGTCCGGAGTGCGGTGGGGTGGAGTGGGGGTGGTGTCCGGGGTGCGCTGGGGTGGGGTCCAGGCCTGTGGGTCGCGGCGGGGGGCCGGGGTGGTGTGGTGCGGCGCGTCCGGGCGGCCGGGGGTGTGCGGGGGTGCGTCGGGGCGGTGTGGGGTGTGGGGGCCGGCCTGGGGTGGTCCGTTGTGGACGGGGCCGGGGCGGTTGTGGGCCGGGCCGGGTGTGTTCGGGCCTGGGGTGTTCGAGCCGGGCGTGTTCGAGCTGTGGTGGGGCGCGCCTGGGGTGTTGGGGCCGTGGTGGGGGGTGCCGGGCGTGTTCGGGCCGGAGTGCGGCGTGCCTGGGGTGTGCGGGCGCGGCGTGTTCGGGCTGGAGTGCGGCGCGCCGGGAGTGTTGGGGCCGGCGTGGGGCGTGCCGGGGGCGTTGTGGGGCTGGCCGGGGCGGTTGTGCGCCGGGCCGGGGGTGCCGGGAGCCGCGTTGCCGGGGTTGGAGTGGCTTGGGCCGAAGTTGCCGGGGCCGTTGTTGCTGTGGAGCGGCCCGGAGTGGTTGGGACCCGAGTGGCTTGGCGCGGCGTGGCTGGGGCTGGGGCCGGCGTGGCTCGGCGCGGCATGGCTCGGCGCGGTGTTGCTGGGACCGGCCTGGTTGGGGCCGGCGTGGTTGAGGCCGGCGTGGTTGAGGCCGGCGTGGTTGGGGCCGGCGTGGTTGGGGGTGGCGTGGCTCGGCGCGGTGTTGCTGGGGCTGGTGTGGTTGGGGCCAGCGTGGCTCGGGGTGGTGTGGTTGGGGCCGGCGTGGTTGGGCGTGGTGTGGCCGGGGGTGGTTGAGGGGCGTGGGGGTTCCGGGGTGCGGGACTGGGGGATGTTGGAGCCCAGATCGCCTCGGTTGCCGGGAGTGCCGGTCCAGCCGCCTCCGCCGCCGCCTGGCCTCGGGCCGGCACCGCCGCCGGGGGTGCTGCCTGGGGTACCGCCGCCAGAGGGGGTGCCGCCGGGGGCTTGGCCGCCGGGAGCGTGGTTGCCGGGCATTCCGCCGCCGGGTGCGCCCGTGGGTGCTCCGCCGGTCGGGTGCGGACCCGGGGTAGCGGAGGTGTAGGGCTGGTCGGGGCGGGTGGGGGCCTGCGGGGTCGCTGCTGCTGCCGACGTCTGGTCGTACCTGGGCGGGGTCGGACCGTTCTGAGGCGAACCGCTCGGCGTGGAAACGTTCGTGGGGGATCCGTTCGGTCCGCCGACGTTCGGTCCGGGGCTGGTCGGTCCGCTGGGCGAACTTCCGGGGTACGTGCCGCCACTGCTGGGGGCGCTGCTGTGACTGGTCGGCGCGGGCTGACCGCCTGGGCCTCCGCGGTACTCGCCCACAGGTGCGCCGGCTCGGGGGTTGCCTTGGCCGGGGTTGCCTTGGCCGGGGTTGCCTTGGCCGGGGTTGCCCTGGCCGGGGGAGTTGGTCCCGCCGTCCGAGGACGGGTCGGGGTTGCGGCCGGGGCGCGGGGCGGAGGGCGGCAGGTCTGCCGGGTCGCCCGGGCGCGGACGGTCCACGGTCGGTGTCGCGGCGCTGGACGTCCCGGTGGTGTCGTTCGGCCTGCTGGAACCGGGAGTGTTCGAGCCGGGAGTGGTGGAGTCGGGAGTGCCGGAACCAGGTGTGCCGGAGCCGGGCGAATTCGAGCCGGGCGAGTCCGAGTCCGGCGAATTCGAGTTGGGGCTGTCGGAGGGCGAGTCGCCGTCGCCGGGGCTGCTGTCGGAACCGGTGCCGTTGCCGTTGCCGGTGCCGTTACCGGTGCTGGTGGAGCCATTGGGTGTGTCGACGTCGGCCTTCCCCGTCTGGAGGAAGCCGCCCTTCTTGATGTTCTTCGGGTCCAGCACGTCCAGCCCGGTCGCCTTGCCGGCGATCTTGCCCAGGACCTTCATCACCTTCTCGAACACCTCGACCAGACGCTTGAGCATCGGCGAGACCTTCTTGATGGTGTTCAGCAGGTCCTGGATGATCTTGGCGATCTTCGCCGCCCACTTCGAGATCGCCGTCACCGCCTGCGCCACGATCACCGGCGTCCCGAACCCCAGCGAGAACACCGCCTCCAGCACCCAGGCGATCAGCTTCCCCACCAGGTCGGCGATCAGGTCGCGCACCATCTCGCGCACGAACCCGACGACCATCCCCATCATCCCGACGACCGTGCCGACCGTCCCCGCCGCCGACGCGGCACCGGTCAGCGCGTCACCGTGCGCCGAAGCGTTGGTCAGGTACTGCGCCGCCGCGGCGCCACCCCACCCCGCCGTCCCGCGCGCGACCGCCGACTTGTAGTCCTCGGCGATCGATCCCAACTCCTCGGCGACCTTGCTCCACGTCGCCGAGTACGACTCGATCACCGGCGGGTTCCCGGCCAGCCAGTCCAGCATGTCCTTCAACGGCTGGACGTGCTCCATCAGGAACGACGCCGCCGACGACATCAGCGTCCCGAACGGGTCGATCGCCATCGCCGCCGCGTCCGCGGCCAGGCCGACCATCCCCAGGCCGGCCTCGATCCAGTTCCCGTCCTTGATCCCGTTGAACGTGTCCATCGCCGACTCCGCGATGGAGATGCCCGTCGCCCACCCGTTGTCACCGGTACCGGCGTTGAACACCCCACCCGGCGCTGCGTCCGGCTGGACCACCAGATCGTTCGACCCCGTCACCGTGCCACTCCCCCACAGCGGCCGGCCACGGCCACCTTCCGACGTACTCCAGGTGTGTTCTCCACTCAGACGCAAAATGACACGAACGGTTCCCCGGCGCGTAACCCGAGCGGCGTAATGATCGTCACAGGGCCGCCGGGCGCGAGCCGTCGGGGCTCCCCGCGAGGAGCCCCGACGACGGGTGTCACGGGCTGGTGTACTCGAAGATGTAGATGCCGTAGTCGCGGTCGCTCGCGGCCACGTACTCCTTGCCGCCGTGCGAGAACACCTGGACGCCCCAGAAGTTGTTCCCGCCCTCGTCGACGAACCGGCCCACCTCGACCAGCTTGTTCTGCTGGACCTTCGCCACGCGGAAACCGCCCGCGTAGTAGGAGAAGTAGGCCAGGTCGTCGCGCACGTGCGAGGTCGCGACCTCGTGCACCGACAGGTCGCCCGTTGCGGTACAGGTGCACCCACGCGGCCTCGTCGTAAGCGCCCTCCCGGTCGAACAGACCGAAACCGGTGCGACGGTCCACGGAGAACGCCGGCACCGAACCCTCCACGCTCATGCCGAACGCGCCGCAGGAACCCTCGCGGTTGACCACGACGACACCCTCGTAACCACCGGCGGAGGTCACGGCCGCGACCTTCTCGGTGAACGCGCACGCGCCGCGCGTGACCACCGCGAGCTGCGCCGTGCCGACCGCCGGAGCAGCCGGAACAGCCGCGTCACCGGCACAGGCCCGACCGACGTACACCGCCGTGCCGGTGATCGTCTGCCCCGACGCCAACTGCGGCGTCAGGTCGCCCTGACCGGCGGAGAACGAGGTACCGTCGTCGGTGGAACCCTTGAGCACGTACGGGTCGAAGTCCTCGTCGGCGGCGATCACGTACTTGTCGTCCCGCGTGAACTCGGCCTGGTGCGCGTTGCCCTCGGGCTCCGACGCGATCCCCGTGGACTCCAGCAGCTCGGGGTCCGGGTTGGCGAAGTCCGAGTCGGCCAGGTAGACCGGCGCGGTCGGGTCGGTGACGTCGAGCTGCACGTACCCGGCGTCCCAATAGGACAGCAGCATGACCTGCCGGCCGCCGATGGGCTTGACCACCATGTCGTGCAGGAACACCTCGGTCAGGTTGTCCGGACCGGCCTGGAGGATCTGCGGGAACATCTCGGCCAGGTCGTACTCGGCGATCTTGACCGGCGTGCGCGGGTCGGTGATGTCGAAGACGTCGACGTCGGCCTGCTCCTCGTCGTCGACCAGGACCGCGTAGGCCTTGTCGCCCACGTCCCAGATGAAGGCGCTGTGCACCTCGTGCGCGATGCCGGGGTCGTTCTGGCCTGCCGGGTCGAGGTCGCCGAAGCCCTTGGCCAGGTAGTTCGGCCGCTTGGGGTCGGTCACGTCGACCAGCGTCGCGCCACCGGCAGTGGACAGGTTGTTGCCCACGCTCGGGGTGACGCTCACGTAGCCGTTGTGGACGCCGACGTCGGCGACGCGTCCCTCGAAGTCCTGGTTGATGGCCGCCTTGCCGACCACCCGGACGTTCTGGCTGGTGGCGGGCAGGTGGCCGTGGTCGCCACCGTGCTGCTCGTGGGCGTGGGTGACCTTGGCGTTGTCGATGGTGCCGTCGCTGGAGGTGGAGTCGTCCCCCTCGTGGGCCACGGCGGTCGGGGCGAGCAGGATCAGACCGAACAGTGCGGGGAGCGCACCGGTGCGGAGCAGGGATCTGCGGCGGATCACAGCTCCTCCGTAGGTGAAACGACCTTGTCCGGCGAGTGCCGACCGAGGAGCCCAGCGGCTCAGTCCACTGTGGACTCCAGCGTCCCGATCAGCTCCAACTCCCGCTGGATCGCCGACGCGGCGGCGGTCGAGACCGCGCACAGCCCTTCCAGGGCGGTGGTCCACTGGGCGGCCCGCAGTGCTTCCGCCGCGTACCGGGTGGCACCGGACCTGCCCGCGAGACCCATCAACGCACTCGCCCGCGTCTGCGCGTCGACCACCCACCCGAGCACGACTTCCGCTCGCTCGTACTCACCCGCGTCGGCCAACGCCCCCACGACCTCGACACGATCCCGGTCCGGCACCACGGACTCGGGGATGGTGCTGATCAGGCCCGCAGCCTCGTCGAACCGGTCGGCCTTCACCAACGCCGTCGCGACGGACGCCAGCTCCGGTTCCCACCGGTGGAAGTCCGGGATCCGGCGAACGATCTCCGCTGCCTGACGGTGACGCCCGATCACGGCCAACACCGCGGCGGCACGCACCATGACGCGGTCGCGGGCACCGGTGTACTCCACCTTGGCCACCACGGAAAGTGCCTCGTCCACCACCGCCCCGGCCTGCTCGTGGTGCCCGAGCCCGGCCGTGGCCGCCGCGATCGCCACCAAAGTACGGCCGTAGCCCTCGAGAACGTCCAGCATGCGGGCGGCGGACAGCGCCTCCTCGTGGTGGCCGTGCTCGGCCATCACCGTGGCGATCGACTCCAGGGCAAGTCGCCGGTCGACTGCATCGGCGATCTCGCGAACGGCATCGATGGCAACGGCGGGGTGATCCGTGCCGGCCAGCTTTCTGGCGATCTCCGCCAACTCGTCGTTCCGCCGACGGCGGTCCTGGATCGACCTCGCCATCGCGATCGCGTCGTGGGGACGCCCTGCGCTGACCAGGGCAGCGGTGACGGCCACGATCGCCACGTCGACATCCCGAGTCGGTGTTGCGGGCCGCGACTCGATACGCCGCGCCTCGGCGATCAGGGAATGAGCCTCATCGGGGTGTCCCCCGGCGGCCATCGCCGCAGCGGTCCAGAGCAACCCGGCGGCCCGTGTGCCGTGGTCGGTGATAGCACCGGCAGCGCTGATGGCCCGGTCGTGGAGCCCTGCCCGAGCCAACACTTCAGCCATCTCCGTCAACACGTCGTCGCGAATGTGTGGGCTGTCTTCCGCCGCTCTCGCCGCCTCCTCGAGGAGTTCATCGGCGCGGTCGGCCCGGCCCGCGCGGACGAATGTCGTGGCGAACGACACCACCGCGTTCGCCTCGAAGACGTCGAGGCTTCCCATCGCCCGCAGGGTCCCGTCGAGGAACTGCGCGGCGCGGTCGGGCTGACCGGCGTCGATGAGCGCCTCGGCGATCGACACGAGCGAGGTGTGGCGGTCCGCAGGATCGGTCGCGGCTTCTGCGGCGGTCACGGCGTGGTCGTGGTGACCGGCGGCAGCAAGCGGCCCAGCGAGCGAGGTGAGCGTCTCGCCCCGCCAGTCGACGTCGGTGATGGCGCCGGCGGCGGTCAGGGCCTGGTCCGGCAGGTCCGCGGCGACCAGCGCGATGGCGACCACGGTCAAAGCCGAGTTCTGTTCTTCGACGTCGGTGATCGCACGGGCGGCGGCGATCGCTTCGTCGGCGTGCCCGGCCGCTGCCTGTGCCTTCGCGAGGGGCACCAGGACGGAGTTCAGCCGGTCCGGGTCGGTGATCGACCGGGCCATGTGGACCGCTTCGTCGCGGATCTCCCCGGCCCGGTCGTGGTCCCCGAGGTCGACCAGGGGTGCGACGGCGGCGGCGAGTGCTCGGCTGCGCCGCTCGGGGTCGCCGATCGAGCGGGCCGACTGGATCGCCTCGTCGACGAGCACCTTGGCCAAGCTGGAGTTCCCCCTGCCGCACACGGAGGTGGCGGCGGCGGAGAGGGCGTGACACCGCTGCTCGGCGCTCTGCACCGCCTGTGCCGCCCGAACAACCTGTTCAACGACGTGGGCGGCCGGTTGTCCCGCTTCGAGCAGTCGCGCGGCCACCGCCGACAGCGCCGAAACCCGCAGGTGGTCCGGGTCGATCGAAGCGGCGACTTCTGTGGCGCGGTCGTGGTGTCCGGCGGCGGCGAGTGCCCGCACGAGGGCCACGCGCATCTTGCCGAGACGGGTGGGCTCGCTGGTCCGCCGGGACGCCTCCGACACCTCGTCGATCAGCTCGTCGGCACCGCTCAGACCTCCGGCGGCCACGAGTTCGGCCACGGACGCCAGCGTGACGCAGCGCAGGTGGGGGTCGACGATCGACCGGGCGGTCCGCACGCTCCCCTCCGCCAGGACCGCGGCCAGCGACTGCGGCACCCCTCCGCCGAGCGCTATCGACGCCAACGCCGGAGCGCGCCGGTCGGCGCTGGTGATCGAGCGTGCGATCTCGATGGCCCTGTTGTGGTCGCCTGTCTCAGCCAACGTGGCGGCTACCGACGCCAGCACGGAGTTCCGGTGGTCGTGGTGGGTGATGCGGTCGGTGGTTCGCATGGCTTCGTCGAGCAGTTCTCGGGCCTCGTCGTTTCGGCCGGCCTCGGCCAGTGCCGCCGCGACCGGGACCAGCGCCGAAGCCCTGCGGTGGGGGTCGGAGATGGACCGGGCGAGCGCCACGGCGCGGCGGGGGTGGCCGAGGCGCAGCCAGAGGGCGGGGACCTCCGGCGGGATGTGGGTGTTGCGGTCCACGAGGTGGTCGCGGTGCACCGCCAGGCGGCTGACGGCGGGCAGGTCGGGTGGGTCGGTGGCGACGTGGGCGTCGAGGGTCGCCGTGAGCTGGGCCAGTGCGGTGTCGTCGCCGCCGGTCCGGTCGAAGAGCCGGTCGTGGCGGGACAGGTCGGTGCTCAGCGCGGTGGCCCGGGTCAGGTCGCCGGTCGCGAGCAGCATCGTGTGGTAGCCGCGCAGGAGGTAGTCGGGGGTGTCCGGCGGCCAGTCGCCGTGGGACGCCGCCCACTCGTGGATGCGGTCGCGGTAGGCGGACAACCGGGTGCCGCCCAGCATGTCCAGCGCGGTGACCTGGAGTTCTTCGTGGGCCAGGAGGTAGACGTCGGCCCCGAGGTCGCCGTCGCGGCGGGTGAAGCTGCGCCCGGTCACCGTGGTGAGGTGGTCCCGGACCTCCCACTCGCCCGCGCCGCTCAGCCCGGCCAGGTCCCGGGAGGTCAGGCCACCGCCGGCGGCGACCAGCAGGCCGAGCACGTCCTGCTCGACCCGACTGCCGCCCACCAGGCGCTTGAGGTCCCGTTCCATCTCCGCCCGCAAGGCCCTGGCCTGCGGCGAGACCTCCAGCGCCCGCACGACGGACTCGTCGCGCAGGGGGTGGTCCTCGGGCACGTCACCGGGGATCGGCGGGTCGGGCCGCCCGGACACGACGACCCGCAGGCCGTCCACCGGACGCGTGGGCAGCAGGGCGGCGATGCTGTGGGAGTCCGGCCCCGTGGTCACCCCGCGGTCCTCGTCCAGCCCGTCGACCAGCAGGACCAGGGTCTCGCCGCGTTCCCGGCACAGGCGGGCCGCCTCCTCCAGGAGTCCGAGGACGTGCGCTTCGCGGGTGCTGGGCGTCAGCAGCGCGGGCGCCTGCTCGCCGAGCAGGGCCAGCACCTGTTCGAGGACGTTGTCGACGAACGCGACCCGGTCCGCCTGGCCGGCCAGCCGCGCGGTCACGAAGAACGACACGACCCGCACCCCGGGCGGCGGGTTCAGCACGAACGTCGAGAACAACGCCGACTTCCCGGCCCACGCCCCGGCACGCCACCACTGGTAGGTCTGCGACGAGTCCGACGTGCAGAACGCCGCCAACTCCGCCAACTCCGCGTCCCGCCCCACCAACACCGCCGGGGCGATCCGCATGACCTGGTGCCGGTAACGCGTGCGGACCGGAACCCCGGTGCGCAGGTTGACCTCGCCGATCACGACGTCCCGCCCGGCCTGGACGACGACACCGGAGGAAGACGCCTCGGCCGACTGGTGACCCGTCGGCCCCGCGCCTCCACCCACCTGGTCGCCGTTCGTCACCGAGCAATCATTCCCGGCGGGCGTTGCGCTCCGAAAGGCACCGGTGCGGTGCCTTTCGGAGCCCGGGAGCTACCGCTTGTCCGCCACCTTGATCTTGCCCTCGATGATCTGGGCCTTGAAGCCTTCGAGGATGCCTTGCAGCTTGGCGTCGATCTTGCCGCCCGAGGTGGCGTAGCCGACGCCGTTCACCTTCAGGTCGAAGACCTTCGGCAGGGAGCCCAGGTCGTTGCGCGCGGCGGCGCGGATGAAGTCGTAGACCGCCACGTCCACGCGCTTGAGGCTCGACGCGACGATGACGTCCCGGGTGTCCGCCAACGTCGGCTGGTTGTACTGGTCGGCGTCGCAGCCGATCGCCAGCACGCCCGCCTGCTTCACCGCGGAGAACACGCCGATGCCGGACGCGCCCGCGGCCGGGTAGAGCACGTCCGCGCCCTTGTCGATGAGGCCCTTCGCCGTCTCCGAGCCCTTCGCCGGGTCCTGGAAGCCGGTGAAGTCGGTGGCCGGCGTGATGTACTTCCGCTCGACCTCGATCTTCGGCGCGGCGGTCTTCGCGCCCTGGGTGTAGCCGGCCTCGAACTTGTGGATCAGCGGGATGTCGACGCCGCCGACGAAGCCGATGTGGCACTTCTTGCTCTGGTACGCGGCCACGACACCGGCCAGGAACGCACCCTCCTGCTCGGCGAAGACCAGCGGCGTGACGTTGGCCGCGCCGTCCACGGCGGAGTCCACCAGGCCGAACCGGACGTCCGGGAACTCCGGCGCGACGACCTTCAGCGCCTCGGTGTAGGCGAAGCCGACGCCGACGATCGGGTTGAAGCCCTCGCGGGCGAGCTGCCGCAGCCGGGACCGCTTCACCGACTCGTCCTCGTTCGGGGCCGCGGAGAGCTCGCGCGTGTTCTCCTTCTTCACCCCCAGGTCCTTGATCACCTGGTCGAACCCGGCGGCGGCGAGGTCGTTGAACGACGCGTCACCACGGCCGCCGATGTCGTAGGCCAGCCCGACCTTCAACGCGCTCCCGTCGACCTTGTCGCCCTCGCCGGACTTGGCGGCGCTGGTGGTCGAGGTGGCGGGCGGGCTGGGCGGCGTCGCGAACTCGCACCCCGCGCCGGTCGCGTTGGCCGGCCCGACGGCACTGCCCCCGGGGTCCTTCGCGCAAGCACTCACCGCCACGAGGCTGGTCAGCGTGATCATGGCAACAGCGGTGCCAAACACACCACGGCGCACGGCTTGTCTCCCTCCCCGCTCTTCCGAGCAGACCCTCCCCCGATGGCCGTATCAGGGTTTGCGCGACGGACCGTACCTGTTCGCCGAGGTCGTCCCGATCAACGCTCATCAGGTGGGAACCACGGCCCTACCGCCGCAGCCGGGCCCCGATGCCGTCGAGGAGGAAGTCCAGGCCGAGGCGGAAGGTCTCGTCGGCGTCGAGGTGGGCGGCGTCGCGGACGACCTCGGCGAGCGCGGGGAAACGACCGGTCGCGAAGGTCCGCTCCAGGTAGGGGCCGGAGGCGGCCTGCCACTGCCGCTCGTCCATCCCGCTCGCCCGCTCGGCACGCCGCTCGGCGATCTCCCGGCGCACCGCGCCGATCACGTACGCGTCGACGGCGGCGACCACGGGCATGACGAGGTCCAGGTCGACACCGCCCAGCGCGGACACCACGGCCTCGCCCCGGGCCAGCGCGTTCGGACCCAGTTGGGGTCGCCCGCCGATCAGGTCGGCGAACCACTCGTGCCGGTGCACCGCCCGCCGGGTGGTCTCGGCGAGGGAGCGCAGCACCTCGCGCCAGCCGTCGCCGACCGGCCGGACCTCGCCGTAGACGGCGTCGACCATCAGGTCGAGCAGCTCGTCCTTGGTGTCGATGTAGCCGTACAGGCGCATCGGGCCGACGTCCAGCTCGGTGGCGACCTTGCGCAGGGAGACCGCGTCCAGGCCGTGCACGTCGGCCAGCCGGATCGCCGCCGCCACGATCCGCTCCCGGCTCAGCGGGGACGGCGCCGGTCGAGTCGGCGGCTCCGGCCGCTCCCACACCACCATGCCGGTGACGATACAGCGCATCTCCCGATACAGTGTATCGACCAATACATCGTATCGGAGGAAGCATGACCATCGCCATCGTCGGAGCCGGGCCAGGTGGCCTCGCCCTCGCCCGAGTGCTGCACGTCCACGGCATCGACGCCGTCGTCTACGAGCGCGACCCTTCGCGGGACGCCCGCGGCCAGGGCGGCATGCTCGACATCCACGCCGACACCGGGCAACGGGCGCTGCGCGAGGCCGGCCTGATCGACGGGTTCCACGCGATCGCCCGCGGCGAAGGTCAGGACCTGCGTCTCCTGGACCCGGACGGCACACTCCTGCTCCAGGAAGACACGCCCGACGACGCCCCGCTCGCCCGCCCCGAGGTCGACCGGGCCGACCTGCGGGACCTGCTCCTGGACTCCCTCCCCGACCACGCCGTGCGCTGGGACCACGCCTTCGACCACGCCGACGACGGCGTGCTGCACTTCGCCGACGGCCGCACCGCGACCTACGACCTGCTGGTCGGCGCGGACGGCGCCGCCTCCCGCGTCCGCCCGCTGCTCACCGACGCCCGCCCGGCGCACGCCGGTGAGCACATCGTCGAACTCGGCATCCCCGACGTCGACCGCACCCGCCCCGACCTCGCGGAAATGGTCGGGCGCGGCACCTTCTGGGTGCTCGGCAACGGCCGAACCCTGGCCGCACAATGCAACGGCGACGGCCGAGTCCGCGTCTACGCCGTCTTCTACAACACCGCCGAGGACTGGTTCACGACCAGCGGCCTCCCGACCGACGACCCGGCCGCCGCCCGAGCGTGGCTGGTCGACGAGTTCTCCGGCTGGCACCCGGACTTCCTCGCCCTGATCGCCGCCTGCGACGACACGGTCCTGGCCCGGTCGATCAGCACCCTGCCGGTCGGCCTGACCTGGCCGTCGAAGCCGGACGTCACCCTGCTCGGCGACGCCGCGCACCTGATGCCCCCGGTGGGCGAGGGCGCCAACATGGCGCTGCTCGACGGCGCCCTGCTCGGCCTCGCCCTGGCCGCACACCCCGACGACTTCCCCACCGCCGTCAAAGAGTACGAGCGCGAGATGTTCGACCGCACGAGCGTCGCCGCCCGCATGTCCGCACAGCTCCAGGAAGTCCTGTCAGGGCCGGACGCCGGACGCCGGATGCTCGCATTCTTCCAGCCCGACTGACCGGCGAAGGGTGAGGTAGGCGTCCAGCTGGGCCGCGCCGGACAACAGGTGGCGGCTGCGGGCGGTCAGGCGGGTGTGCCAGGAGTCGAGGAAGGTGGTCAGGGCTTCGGCACCGCCCGCCTCGCGCAACGCCTCCAGGAACCGCGCGACCTGGGACAACCGGTAGCCGCCCCGGCGCAGCTGGCGGGCGATCTCGGCGTCGCGCACGCCGTCCGGGCCGTACTCGCGGTACCCGGTGGCGCGGTCGCGGGTCGGGTGCAGGATGCCCTCGGCCTCCCACGTGCGCAGGGTCGCGGGGTGCACGCCAATCCGGCGGGCGAGTTCACCCACCGTCAGGCCGCCCACGGGCGTGGAACCGTTGTTGGACAGGGCGTCCAGGGCCGTCGCGACCTCGGCGCGGGTGTCGCGTTCGGCGACCAGCTCAACGTGGGCGGCGTCGATGAGCCGGTAGGCGGACTCGGTGTCACCCCGGTTGACCGCCCGCATGATCTCCACCGCCCGCTGGTGCCCGTGACCGGCCCGCAGCGCGAGGAACGCGCGCAGTGCCTGGGCGTGCACGGCGGTGTAGCGCCGGTAGCCGCTCTCGCTGCGCTCGGTCGGCGGGAAGACGCCGGCGTCCTCGTAGTTGCGGACCGCCTGGGCGGACAACCCGTGCTCCCGAGCCAGGTCGATCGGACGCACGTACACCCCCGGTTGAAGGTTGATGACAGAAATGCGCTGAGATCCTCAACGAAAGTCTCACCCGAGTCTTCAACGATAGCGTCAAACCCATGTCCACTGGCACACGTCTGCACGCGATCCCGCTCGACGACCCGGCCCACGTCCTCGACCTCCTGCTCACCGAACGCGCCGAACCGCCGACCGTGCTCGCCCTGGGCGAACCGACCCACGGGATCAAGGAGTTCCCGTTGCTGCGCAACGAACTCCTCGGTCACCTGGTCGAACGGGGGTACCGGTCGGTCGTGCTGGAGACCGACTTCTTCGCCGCGTCCATCGTGGACGACTACGTGTCCGGCGGCGCGGGTGACATCGACACGGTGCTGGCGACCGGGTTCAGCCACTCGTTCGGCAACGTGCCGGGCAACCGCGAACTCGTCGAATGGCTCCGCGCGCACAACGCCGACCAAGCCCCGCAGGACCGGGTCCGCTTCCACGGTTTCGACGCGCCCCTGGAAACCGCCGCCGCGCCCAGCCCGCGCCACGCGTTGACCTCGGTCGTCGACTTCCTCCCCGAAGCCCTGCGACCGGGTCCGCTGGACGCCCTGCTGGGCGACGACGCCGACTGGACCAACCCGGCGGCCATGTACGACCCGGCCGCGTCCATCGGCGACACCCACCGCGCCCGCGCGCTGCGCATCGTCGCCGACGACCTGGTCAGCACCCTGCGGCGGACCGAACCGGCCCTGCGCGGCGCCGACCCGACCGGCTACGACCACGCCGTCGCCCACGCCCGCACCGCCCTGGGCCTGCTGCGCTACCACGCGGCGATGGCCACGCCCTCGCCCGACCGGATCGCGACCCTGCTCAGCCTGCGCGCCGAGATGATGGCCGACAACCTGCTCGACATCGTCGCCCAGGAGCGGGGACGCGGGCCGAGCCTGGTGTTCGCGCACAACGTCCACCTCCAGCGCTCGCCGTCGCACATGGCGGTCGGCCCGGAGAACGCGAGCTGGGCCAGTGCCGGCGCGCTCGCCGCCCTCACCCTGGGCGAGCGGTACGTGTTCGTGGCGACCGACGCCAACCCTCGCAGCGAGCCGGGCACCCTCCAGGCCGTGCTGGCGGAGGCGACCACCCGCCGCAGCCTGTTCCCCGCCGAAGCCTTGAGGGCCGCGCTGCCGGCGTCGATCCGGCGGGGCGAGCCGATCGTGCCCGGCCACCTCCCGTTCGACCCGGCGGACCTGGCCGGCGCGGACGCGGTCGTCTTCGTCGCCGACACCGACGGGCAGCGGCACCAGTACTGGTGATCACTCCTCCAGCAGGGTCGCCAACTTCGCCTCCGCCACCGCCAACAGCGGACCGACCGCCTCCGGTTCCAGGCCCAACTCCTCCGCCACCTGCTCGGTCGACCGGCCTTCGTCCCGCAGCCGCAAGGCCCGCGCGTGGAGAACGGGCAGGCGCCGCAGCGCGGCGGTTCGGCGGGACGGGTGGGTCATGGGGTCAGCGTCCGCCCGTGCGGGGCCCGGCGGGCGAGTAGCGGGCTACTCGATTCCCAGCACCGCCGCCAACTCGGACCGCGTGGTGGTGCCCAGCTTCGCGCCGGCCCGGTAGAGGTGGCCCTCGATGGTGCGGACCGAGACCACCAGCCGGTCGGCGATCTCCCGGTTGGACAGCCCGCCGGCGGCCAGGGTGGCGATCTCGCGTTCCCGCCGGGTCAACGGGAGCGGTCGGGCGGCTTCGGACAGCGCCGGGGTTCGCAGGCCCTCGCACGCCGACGCCAGGCGGTCGGCCACGGCGGCGGCGCGGGCGGCCGAACCCCGGCGGTCCAGCGTCCGGTACAGGGCGGCGGCCTGGGCTGCGGTGTCAGCGGCGGACACCCCGTCACCCAGGCGTTCCCACGTTCCGGAGACGGTCAGCAGGCGGTCCGGGTCGGCGGCGGCCAGCGCGGCGGCGTGGGCGGCGGCGGCCGGGGCGCGGGGGCCGTCCACTCGGCCCGCCAGCTCGGCCAGGCGGTCGGCGGGGGTCGGGTCGCCCAGGCACACGGCGGTCTGGAGGGCGAACACCTCGTGGGCGTCCTCGCCGCGATCGGCCGCGAGCGCCGCGGCTTCGTGGCACAGCGCCACCGCCTCCATGAGCGCGCCTTCGGACGCCGCGATCCTGGCCCGTGCCACGATCCGTTCCACCGCCGTGAACTCCGTCGCCGGGTGCGGTGTGCGGTCCAGTGTGGACAGGGCTTGGCGGGCGGCGGCCGGGTCTCCGGTCAGGGCGTGCGCCTGCACCAGGCCGAGCAGGCAGTGGGTGGCGAAACCGGAGGTGTCCGAGGGCGCCAAACCCGACACCGCCTCCCGGAACCACCCGATCGCCGTGGCGAGCCGCCCGCGCGCCAGCGCCGCGTGGCCCAGCAGGGACAGTGCGTAGAGCTGCGGCGGACCCGGGATGTCCGGCCGGCGCCGCTGCACGACCCGGTCCACCTCGTCCAGGTACCCGGCCAGGCGCAGGCCCACCACGTGCACGAACGCCAGGCCGTAGCACGGGATCGCCGCGTCGAACGTCCGCGCGCCCGCCGCGTACGCCCGCTCCGCGCACGACCCGATCGAGTCGGCCCGCCCCCGCACACCCAGGCCGCCGACCAGCCCGAACGACGCCAGCACCAGGGCCACGTCGGGCAGTTCAGCGCGCAACGCCTCCGTCGCGGCCAGCACCGCCTCCGACGACCGGCCGAGCAGCACTAGTACCGCCGCGCGCAGGGCGACCAGCGCCGCCCGTGCGTCCGGGTCGGACACGGTCGTCATGGCTTCGTCCAGCACCGCCTCGGCGGCTCGTGGCCGGCCCAGGGTGAAGAACAGGTTCGCCGCGCGGCCGAAGGCGACCTTGGCGCGCTGGGCGTCGTCGGCGGCGAGGTCGGCGGCGGCCCGCATCTCGGCCTCGCTGTCCTCGCCCCGGCTCAGCCACGACAGGGCGTCGGCCAGCACGACCCGAGCGCGGAACCCGGCGCCGGCGGCCACCGCGGCCTGCGCCAGCCGGACGGCCAGCGGCAGGTCCGACAACCGCACCGCCTCACCCGCCGCCTCCGCGAGGAGGTCCGGGTCGGGCTCCACATCGGACTCCAGCAGCAGCACCGCGCGGCGCAGGACGTCGTCGGTGCCGTGGGCGAGGGCGATCTCCCCGCGCAGCCGGCACGCCCGCAACCGGCCCATCGCCGCGCGCCGGGTCTCGCCGTAGAGGGGGTGGGCGAGGCGGACGCGCAGGTCGGGGTCGACGTGCACCAGGCCCCGGGACTCGGCGTGTTCCACGGCGTCCGGGCCGGTCAGCGCGCGCAGGACAGCGGCGGGTAGCGGTTGGGCGAGGGCTAGCAGGTCGACGACTTCGCGGACAGGGTCGGGCAGTGCGCCCATCCGGGCCGCGACCAGATCGGCGAGCACCGGCGAGACCGGCACTGCGGAGACCGACACCTGGGAGGCGTGCCCTGAAGAGGCGGGCGCAGGGTGGGCGTGCCCTGGGGATACGGGCTCCGGCGCAGTGGGCGAGGCGCGGCCTCCGGCCCCCGCTTCCATTGTCCCTCGGGGTACCGACAATTCCGGGGCGGTCGCGGCGGAGGTGCTCGTTGGACTTGTCGGAGGGGGTGTGAGTTGCCAGAGGCCGTCGAGAGGGCGCAGGCGGCCAGCGTCCAGGGCGTCGTCGACCAGTTGGCGCAGGAACAGGACGTTGCCCTGGGCCAGGCGGGACAGTCGGATGCTCGTCGTGCCTGCCACCGGGCCGTCCAGGACCGACGTCAGCAGGGCCTCGGTCTCGTCCTCCGACAGGGGTTGGAGTTCGAGGCGGTCCAGGTGGCCGTCCTTCCACAGGGCGGTCACGGCGTCGGGGGCGGGTTCGCCGGTGCGCAACGTGACCACGACGGTCGCCGCTCGGCGCAGCACGATCTGGTGCACCACCGCCGCGGACAGGCCGTCCAGCAGGTGTGCGTCGTCCACGGCGAGCAGGACACCGCCCCCGGCCGTCAACGCCGCCACGACCCGCGGCAGGACGTGCAGCAAGTCGCCCTCGACCTCGCCGACCAGGGGTGCCAACGCCCCCAGCGGCAGGGCCTGCGTGCACTCGGTGGCGGTGGCCCAGCGGACCGTCGCGCCGCGCCTGCCGGCCGCCGTCACGGCCTCGCGGGCCAAGCGGGTCTTGCCGACGCCGGACGCCCCGGCCACGACCAGGCCACCGGCGCGGCGCAGTGCCGCGTCGACGAAGCCCAGCTCCTCGGCCCGTCCGGTGAGCGGCCAGCGGCGGCCCATCCACGACACGGTAGTCCGAGGTGAAGACGAGTACCCGACTACTCGCGCGCACCTCCCCCGCCCGGCGCACGCTCACCCGCATGAGCACCGATCGACCGATGAACATCACGCTGCGCGAGCCGGACTCGGGCCGGCCCGCGGTGCACGACATGGTGATCGTGCACCGGATCTTCCGGCGCGGGTTCCGCGAGGTCGCCGCGCTCGTGGCGCGGACCGCCGACGGCGCCACCGGCCGCGCGGAGCCGATCGCCGACCACGCCGCGTTCCTGCTGGACGCCCTGCACCACCACCACGCCGCCGAGGACGAGTACCTGTGGCCGCTGCTGCTGAGCCGCGTCCAGCCGCGCGCCGAGCTGGTGCACCGCATGGAGGCCCAGCACCAGGCCCTCGCCGGCCACGTCGAGCAGACCCGCGCCCTGCTGGGCCGGTGGCGCGCGACCGCCGACCGCGGCACCGCCGACGAGCTGTCGACCGCGGTGACGCGACTGGCCGCCACGCTCACCGAGCACCTCGACGACGAGGAGCGCGAGATCCTGCCGCTGGTCGAGGAGCACGTCACCGCCGGCGAGTGGGCCGAGCTGGGGCAGCGGTCGTTCGACAAGTTCCCGCGCTCGGTGTTGCCGATCATGCACGGCACCATGCTGGAGGTCACCACACCGCAGGAGGCCGCGGAGTTCACCGCCAACCTGCCCACCATCGTCAAGGTGATGTGGAGGTTGGTCGGCCGTCGCCGCTACGCCCGCTACATCCGACGCGTGCGCAGCCAGTGGCCGCCGTTCCTGCGGGGTCTGGGCGCACGGGCCAACCGACTCGCGACCCGCCTGTACCGGCGGGGTGTCGGCCGCACGGCCAAGGCGAAGCTGCCGGTCATGCTGGTCACCGTCCGGGGCCGCCGGTCCGGGCAGCCGCGCACGGTGCCGATCTCCTACTTCCCCCACGACGGCGGGCTGCTGGCCGCCGCGTCCGCCGGCGGGTCCAAGCCGGAGCCGGAGTGGTTCCACAACGTCCGGGTCGCCGACGCGGTGCACCTGCGGGTGGGCGACGAGGAATTCGACGCGCACCCCCGCGTGCTCGACCGGGCCGAGCGGGACCGGTTGTGGCAGGAGGTCGTCCTGGCCCGCGCGCCGTTCTTCGCTGACTACGAGACCAAGGCCGGCCGGGTCATCCCGCTCGTGCTGTTCACGCCGGCCTGACCGGGGCCGGGTTGCGGTTCGGGCGGAAGTCGATCTAGGTTTCCGGGGTCAGGGCGTCGAGGGGGGTTCCGCTGATGGGCAGGGGTGTGCTGGTCACCGGCGGTAGCCGGGGCATCGGGGCGGCGATCGCGGCGGCGTTCCGCGACCTGGGCGACCGGGTGGTCGGGCTGTCGTCGGCGGACGTGGACCTGGCCGACCCGGAGTCGATCACCCGGGCCGTGGACGGCGCGGTCGAGGAGCTGGGGTCGATCGACGTCCTGGTCAACAACGCCGGCCTGGTGGAACTGGGCACGCTGACGAACCTGGACTACGCGCAGTGGCAGGCGCTGTGGCGGCGGACGTTCGAGGTGAACGTCTTCGGCGCGGCCAACATGTCCTACTGCGTGGCCAAGCACATGATCGACCGGGGCATCCACGGCCGGATCGTGAACGTGGGCTCGCGCGGGGCGTTCCGCGGCGAACCCGACATGCCCGCCTACGGCGCGAGCAAGGCCGCCCTGCACTCGATGGGCCAGTCCCTGGCGGTGGCCCTCGCCCCGCACGGCATCGCGGTCACGTCCGTGGCCCCCGGTTTCGTCGCCACCGACCGGGTCGCCGACATGGTGGACGACGCGGTCCTCCGCCAGAGCCCGTTCCACCGGGTCGCCAAGCCCGAGGAGATCGCCGCCGCCGTCGTCTACCTGGCCTCGGCCGAGGCGGAATGGGCCTCGGGCACCGTGCTGGACCTCAACGGCGCCTCCTACCTGCGCACCTGACCACCGGGTTCACGACGTCGAACCCCACCCGAGACCCCACTGAGGCCGCCTCACGACCTGGAAAGATGGGCGGCGTGAGGTTGATCGGGCGCGACGTGGAGCGCAAGCGGCTGGCCGAGGTGCTCGACGGGATCGCCGAGCGCGGCGGCGCGCTGGTCGTGCGGGGCGAGGTGGGCGTCGGGAAGTCCGCCCTGGTGGCCGACGCGGTGGTGACGTGCCGCGTGCTGGGCACCGTGGGCACCGAGGCCGAGGCACACCTGCCGTTCGCGGGCCTGCACCGACTGCTACACCCCGTCCGGCACGGCGTGGAAACGCTGCCCGCACCGCAGCGCGACGCCCTAGCCACCGCGCTGGGCACAGCCGAGGGACCCACGCCCAACCCGTACCTGGTGGGCCTGGCCACCTTGTCCCTGCTCTCGGAGGAGGCCTCGACCCGACCGCTGGTCGTGGTCGCCGACGACGCCCACTGGCTAGACCGCTCCAGCGCCGAGGTGCTCGCCTTCGTGGCCCGCCGCCTGGACTCCGAACCGATCGTCCTGCTGGCAACCGTGCGCGACGACACCCCGTCCCCGTTCGACGACCTGCCCACACTCCCCCTGGACCCACTGACCGACGACGCCGCCGCCGAACTCCTCACCACCACCGCCCCGGACCTCACCCCCGACGAGCGCACCCGCCTGCTGCACGCAGCCGCCGGCAACCCGTTGGCCCTCACCGAACTCCCCACCCACCCGACAGAACGACGCCTAGAACGCGCATTCCTAGACCGTGTGGCCACACTCCCCCCAGCAACCGCCGCATGCCTTCTAGCGGCAGCCGTCAACGACGGCGACTCGGAAGACGAGGCCCGAACCGCCGCCGCAGCTCTGTTCGGCCCGATAGACGCCACCGCCTTCGCACCCGCCGTCAAGGCCCGACTGGTCGAGATCGAACACGGCGCAGTGCGCTTCCGGCACCCGCTGATGCGGTCAGCCATCGCCAACTCCACAGACACCCGCCCCGTCCACCAGGCACTGGCAAACCTCCTAAAAGACCACCCAGACCGCCAGGTATGGCACCGCGCGGCAGCAACCGACGCCCCAAACGAGGCCGTAGCCGCCGACCTAACCCACGCCGCCAACCGAGCCCAACGCCGAGGCGCAGTACACACGGCGATCGAGGCCCTGGAACGCGCCGCCCGCTTGGGCACCACCCCCCAACGCGCCCCCCGACTGCTACGAGCCGCCGAACTCGCCGTTGAGGCCGGAAGGCGGGACGTAGTAGACCGCCTAGTGTCCGAGGCCGAACGCCTACCGCTAGAACACCACCAGCGGGCCACAGCGACATGGCTGGTCAGCGCGTTCGACGACGGCATCGCCGACGGATCCGGCGCAATGGCCTTGGCGGACCTGGCACAGTCCGCCGCCGACGTAGAGGACCCCGACCTGGCCACCCGAATCCTGTGGGGCGCCGGCATGCGCTGCTTCTGGACCGAACCCGGCAAAGAAGCACGCGATGCTCTCCTAGCCGTAGCAGACCGCCTGCTCCCCGACCCTCTAGACCCGCGCGCGGTGGCAATCGCGGCCTACCTAGCACCCACAACCCGCGTCGACACTGTCCTCAGTGGACTAGCCGCCCTATCCAGCGAGACCGACCCGCAGCGGGCAAGGTACCTGGGCAGCGCCGCATTGCAGGTAGGCGCATTCGACCTGGCCGCGCGTTTCTCGGGTCTCGCCGTGCCAGGCCTACGCGCTCAAGGCCGCCTAGGCCTTCTGACCAGGGCACTGGCCGTGCAGGCATGGAGCCGGGTACGCCTAGGCGACATCACCCGCGCCCGCCCCGCCGCCGTAGAGGCCGAAAAACTAGCCGTAGAAACCAACCAGCCCTACCTGATCGGCTTCGCCCAAGCCATACAAGCCGAAATCGCCGCCCTACGCGGCGACCCACGCCAAGCAACCGCTTTGGCCACCGAAGCAGAACGCACAGGCCTAACCGCCGCCGCCCGCCCCGTCCTCTCCACCGCCCGCCGCGCCCGAGCCCTGGCCGCAACAGCAGAAGGCCGCCACACAGACGCCTTCACCGACCTACGCCGCCTGTTCACCCCAACCGACCCAGCCCACCACGCAGCCCTACACCACTACGTCCTACCCGAACTAACCGACGCCGCCGTACGCAGCAACAGAACAGAAGAACTGGCAGCCCTGCTCTCAACCCTGCCCCTCACGGCGTCCCCCGCATTCCGCTTCGGCCTCCACTACGCCAACGCAGTCCTAACCCCCAGCGACAAGTCCTTCGCCCAAGCCTTGAACACCCCTTGGCCCTTGGACCAAGCCCGAGCCGAACTGGCAATGGGCGAATGGCTCCGCCGCAACCGCCGAGTAGTAGAAGCCCGAGACCACCTACGAACAGCCCGAGACACCTTCGACACCCTAGGCACCCCCCTATGGGGCGACCGAGCCCGCCAAGAACTCCGAACAACAAGCGAAACCAGCCCCAACCGCTCCCCAAACGCCCGAGACCTGCTGACACCCCACGAACTGGGCATAGCCCAACTAGCCGCCGAGGGCCTGACCAACCGCGAAATCGGCCAACGCCTCTACTTGTCCCACCGAACAGTCAGCACCCACCTACACCGAATCTTCCCCAAACTAGGCATCAGCTCAAGAACAGAACTGGGCAACGCCCTAGACTAACCAAAGCCCCAACGCCCACAGGGCATGCTCTTCGAAGTAGCTCGCGCAGCAGACCTCCCAACTTGGGCTTCTTCCGTCATCCCCGTATGGCCTGCCCGAAGGGCTAC
>NZ_JBBEGC010000013.1:0-104292 GCF_037401995.1 Saccharothrix sp. CCNWYY140 | reverse complement strand
ACCACACTTTTGGCCGGGTGCCGCTAAAATTTTTGCTCGTTCCTCACAAAAATTTCGGCTGCACCCGACCAAAAGCGCGGTAGCCCTTCGGGCAGGCCATACGGGGATGACGGAAGAAGCCCAAGTTGGGAGGTCTGCTGCGCGAGCTGAGAGAAAACTGCTGGCCGGTTCCTGCCGTGCCCCAGTGGTTGTTGCTCCCAACTGCTTGTCTGGTACGGGAACCGGATGGAGTGAGCATGTCCGATGAGGTGGCGCGAGCCAACGTTACGGCGATGAACCTCTTCGCCTCGAACCTCCTGACCACTGCCGGCAAGGAGACGCCTGCGTCCTTCGCGCGCGAGGATCTGGCCGATTGCGGTGGCGGGATGGTGGAGTGCGGCCCGTTGCTGGGGGCGGATCGGCAGTCCACTCAGCGGCTTCGGGAGTTCGTCACCCAGGTCCAGCAAGGGTTTGCCGGGTACGCGAACTTCGCTCGCACCTCTGGGCGCGAGTACCTGGACGCCGACGACACGGCCCGGCGGGTGATGCTCGACGTGTTGCGGACCCGT
Source organism: Saccharothrix sp. CCNWYY140 (assembly GCF_037401995.1). Classification (NCBI taxonomy): domain Bacteria; kingdom Bacillati; phylum Actinomycetota; class Actinomycetes; order Pseudonocardiales; family Pseudonocardiaceae; genus Saccharothrix; species Saccharothrix sp. CCNWYY140. Next base: position 103,744 of record NZ_JBBEGC010000013.1, on the reverse strand, counting down.
CGCGGGGACGGTGTGCCGGATGTGTCGCCCGCTCTCCTGCCGCCCAAGGAGGGCTGATGTACGAGCAGTTCAGCCTGGCCGATCAGTTGCGGATGATCAGCGTCGAGAACGAGCGCCACGCGCCCGCGTTGGCCGCTGCCGCGCAGATGTGGACCGACGCGCACGAGTGGATCGAGCACCAGCACGAAGCGTTGACGACCTACGTCGGTCAGTTGCGGGAGACCTGGCGGGATGACGCGGGCGCGTTGTTCGAGGAGCGGGTGAAGCTCAGTGCGTCGACGTTGTGGTCTTGGTCGGGGCCGCCGAGCAACATCCTGACGAAGTTCACGCCGTCGTTGTACGGCAGCATCAGCACGTCCGGGGTGGCGGACCGGCTCAAGGAGCTGGTCACGGCGATCGGCCGCACCTACACGTCGGTCAAGACCATCCACGACGGCTGGGCCAGCCTGCCCCTCCACCTCCAGATCATCCTCGAACCGCAGGCACGCAGGAACGCCGGTCAGGCCCTCGACGGCCTCGCCGCCCAGTACGGCACCGCACAACGGGCGATCGAGACGGCGGTGGGCCCGGTGTGGGACGGACCGCGTGACGCCCTGCCCACCCGCGGCACCCAGGACCCCGGCTCACCAACCAGTGGCCCGTCCCCCTCGCCGACCGAACCAGCCACGGTGCCCTCCGAGCCCGCAACGCCTTCGACACCAACCCAGCCAACACCGTCTACTCCGGACACAGCGTCACGATCGGACGCAGCACAGGCCTTGAGCGCCTTGAGCGACGCCGCACAGCAACTGATGGGTACCGGGACATCGGTACCGGACCCGACAACCTTCGACCCGTCCGCCCTGACCGGAGACCCGATCACGGCCCGAGATGGGCTGATGCTGGCCGGACTGGAGCCCGTGACCGCCGGCGGTGCACCAAGTGCGGGAGGGTCAGCCTCGGCGCCCGCAGTGCCGAGCTCGGGCGTGCCCGTCCCAGGAGGCGTGCCCGTCCCAGGGGGCGTGCCCGCGAGTGCGCACGGCGCGAATGCACAGGCTGCGCGTGCCGCCAAGGCCATGTCCAGCTCCCCGGCCATGCCGCCGATGTACCCACCCCCGTCGGGAACCGCACGGTCCAACGGGGTACGGCCCGGTGTCGCCGAGCACCCCACCGACAACGGCCGGACGCGTGCCCGCAAGCGGGACACCACACCGGGTGTCGCCCTGCGCGGACGGACCGGGTCCGCGCCGCTCCCGGTGTCCCGACCGCGCCGGGACGCCGGGCACCAGCGCCTGCTGGACGAAGAGTTGTGGCAGGTCGACCACGAGGACCACGAGCCGGACCACCGGGCCGGACGTCGAGGAGGGGCAGCATGACCACCGACCGCATCGAGGGGGACACCGCCGCGATGAGCCTGTTCGCGCAACGGCTCGCCGCGCCCCCGCTGCCGCCGTCCCTGGGACGGCTGGGCACACCGCCCAACCTGAGCGGGCTGTTCGAGGGCATCGCGATGTCCGTGCTGGACAAGGCCGCCACGGCCGCCGCCGCGCAGTTCCTGGCCAAGACCACCGAGGAGTTCGCCACGTTCGGCGTGAAGGCCTCGACCGCCGCCGCCACCTACACGGCGGCCGACGTGGCGTCGATGGCCAAGCTGGTGTCGGCGGGCGCGGAGTTCGCGCAGAAGGGCATCGAGACGCTCCAACAGCTCTCCGCCGCCCAGTTCGGCGGCGACACCGCACCCGGCGGCACCGGCGCGACCACCCCGAGCGACACCGCCCAGGCCGGCCCGACGCAGCCCAACCCGACGCAGGCCGGCTCGACGCAGGCCGGCTCGACCCAGCCCGACCAGACCGCCGCCGACCCGCGGCCCGCCACCTGAGGAGCGACCCGTGGCCGTCCCCTACAACGCGCTTCCCATCGAGGCGCACGTCGCGATGATCACCGCCGAGCAGGCGAACGTCCCGGTCCTGGTCGACGCCGCCCGCATGTGGACCGAAGTCCGCACGTGGATCGAATCCGCCCGCGTCGAACTGCACACCCGCGCGCAAGACCTCGCCCCCTCCTGGACTGACCAGGCAGGCCGCGAGATGGAGGAGAAGTTCCAGCGAGCCGACGCCGAGCTCAAGATGTGGGGCGAACGGATCGACGCCTCGAAGGTGTCCGAAACCCTGACCACCCTGGCCACCGCCATCCCGGAGACCATGCAAACCGTCACCGCGCTCTACGAGGGCTACCTGGCGGCGATCTCCAACCCGTTCACGGCAGGCCTGGCGGTCGCGTTCCAACAGGCCGCGGGCACCCGCATGACCGCACTGGGCGGCCAGTTCGACATGTCCATGCTGACTGTCTGCGCGGCCTCGGGCATCAGGTCCCCCGGTGACGTGCTGCCCGAACTGCCGACCGTGTCCAAGGACGACCTGGACGCCGCCACCGCCGTCCTCGGCGCGGCGACCTCGTTGCAGGGCTTGGCATCCTCCGCAGCAGGGGCCTCCGCCTCGCTCCCGGACGTCTCCCTCCCCGACCTCCCGAGCGGCGACCTCTCCCTGGCCGGAGTCACCACGGCACCGCCGTCACTTCCGACAGGTGGTCTGCCCGGAACCGGCGGCGGTGCTCCGGCACTGTCCGGCGGACCACTCCTGAGCGTCCCACCGACATCGTCGACCGGCCTACCCCTGGCCCGCCCCGCCGGCAGGCGACCCGAGCCGACCAGCCACGGGGCAAGCGCCAAAGCGGCCGGGTCAACCCCGGCGATGCCACCGATGATGCCACCCCAAGCGCCACAACAAAACGGCACCCTCCGACCGTCCACAAGCGACAGCCGGACCGGCCGCTCCCGGACCACCCGCCGCAGCACCGAGGCGACCGACGGCGTGCCGGAAACCCTGCGCGGCCGGTCCGGCGACACCCCGCCGCCCGCGGCACCCCAGTACGCCGGGCAGCCGCTGGACGAGGAGTTGTGGCGGCTCATCCGGGACCACGCGCCCCGCTGAGGTCAGGCCAAAGCCAGGGCGGCGACCGCGGGGGCCATGTAGATCAGCGGGAACACCACGTGCCCGTACGACCGCGCCCGCAGCACGGTGACCACCGCCCCGGTGAAGTACAGGACCAGCCCGATCGCGGCGGCGGTTCCGACGGCCGGGACGGCCAGCCCGACCAGCAGGCCGACCGCGCCCAGCGCCTTGGCGACCCCCAACCACGTCCACCACGAGCGCGGCACGCCGTACTCGGCCAGCGGCTCCACGACCCACTTGGCCCCGGTGAACACCGACACGGCCGAGAACCCGGCCAGGACAGCCCCGAGGACGGTGACGACGACGTAGGTGGTCGACATGGCGCAACTCCTTCAACGGTTTCCTTCGTCCTTCACCCCCACGACCCCGCCCGGGACGCGGATGTGACGGATGGGCGGCGACACCGGTGTGTCGCCGCCCACATCCCGTCGAGATCAGGCCACGCCGGCCAACTCCTCCTCCACCACGGCCTCCCGCTTCCGGTCGCGGATCATCACCAGTGACAGCACCGCGCCGGCCAGGGCGCCGACCGCCGCCGCCACGAAGCTGACCGACATCGCGGTGGTGAAGGCGTCGCGCGCGGTGGACACCAGGCTCGCGTCGCCGGTAGCCGCCGCCACCGCGAAGGCGTCCTGGATGGACCGGTGCGCGGCCTCAGGCGCCGAGTCAGGCATCGCCGCCGAGTACGCGCCGGACAGCACGCTGCCCAGGATCGCCACGCCGAGCGCCGCGCCGGCCTGCTGGATGGTGTCGTTGAGCGCGGACCCGACGCCGGCGTGCTCGTGCGGCACCGCGCCCATCAGGGCGGCCACCGCCGCCGGCATCGCCAGGCCGCCGCCGGCGCCGAGCAGCGCGACCGCGATGCCCAGCGGCAGGAAGCCCGCGCCCGGCTCCAGCGTGGTCAGCACCCCGAACCCGCCGGCCACGACCACGAGACCGATGACGGCCAGCGCCCGGTTGCCCGTCTTCGCACCCAGGGTCGCCGCGAAACCGTTGCACAGCAAGGAAGCCACGGCCATCGGGATGAGCGCCAGACCGGCCTGCATGGGCGTGTAGTCGAGCACGAACTGGAGGTACTGCGTCACCACGAGCAGCAGACCGCCGTTGCCGATCTGCACCAGGGTCAGCGACAGGCTGCCGCCGCTGAAGTTGCGGTTGCGGAACAGGCCCAGCGGCACCATCGGCGACTCGGCGCGGGCCTCCCACACCACGAACCCTCCCAGCCCCACGACGGCGACGGCGAGCGCGGCCAGCGTGCCGGGGTGCGCCAGGCCGTTCTTGGGCAGCTCGATGATCATCCAGATCAGGGCGGTCAGGCCGACCACGGACAGCACCGCGCCCAGCGGGTCGGGCTTGCGCCACGGGCCGCGCGACTCGGGCATCCACGCCACCGCCGCGACGATCGACACGACCACGATCGGCACGTTGACCAGGAACACCGCGCCCCACCAGAACCAGTCGACCAGCAGGCCGCCGACGATCGGTCCGCCGATCAGGCCCAGCGTCGCGACCGCGCTCCACACCGCCATCGCCTTGCGGCGCTCCTCCTCGGCGAACACGGTGATGAGGATCGACAGCATGCTCGGCATCATCAGCGCGCCACCGACGCCCATCCCCACCCGGGCCGCGACGAGCAGCGCCGACGTCGAGGCCAACGCCCCGAACAGGGAGCCCGCGCCGAACAGCACCAGGCCGATGACCAGCAGCCGGCGGCGGCCGAACCGGTCGGACAGGCTGCCCGCGGTGAGCAGGAGGCCCGCGAACACGAGGATGTAGGAGTCCAGGATCCACTGGATGTCCTGGGCGCTCGCCCCGAGGTCGGTGGTCAGCGCGGGCACGGCGACGTTGAGCGCCATGTTGTCCACGACCAGCACCAACGTGCTCAGGCAGAGCACCGCCAGCACCAGCCACCTGCGCGGGTTCCCCGATTCCGTCATGACCCCTCCAGAGTGCGAACACCGTTCCGTCGATGCGCACACTGTACGCACAGCGGAACGACGTACGCAACTGCGCACCCCGTGCGCTAGGCTGGCGGGCATGGAGATCCCCTCGGTGTGGACGCGAACCCGCAGGCAGCGCGACCAACCGGCGCTGACGAGGCAGCAGATCGTGGCCGAGGCCGTCGCCCTGCTGGACGCGGACGGCGTCGAGGCGCTGACCATGCGCAAGCTCGGCGCGCGGCTCGACGCGGGCGCCACCTCGCTGTACCGGCACGTGGCCAACCGCGACGAGTTGGTCGAACTGGTCGTGGACGAGGTGTACGGCGAGATCGACGTGCCGGAGATCAGCGACCCGGCGGACTGGCGGACCGCCGCGACGAGGTGCGCGCACAGCGTGCGGTCGATGATCCTGCGACACCCGTGGACGGCGACCCTGCTCGGCCAGGTCGGCCTGGCCTACCTGGGCCCCAACGTGATGCGGCTGAGCGACCGGATGCTCGCGCTGTTCCGCACCGCCGGCTTCCCGGCGGACAAGGCCAACCACGCCCTCAGCACCGTCATGGCCTACGTCATCGGCGTCGGCATCAGCGAGGCCGCGTGGCTGTCCACCCTGGCGCGCAGCGGACGCACCGAGCAGGACCTGGTCGCCGACCTGCGCCCGGCCGTCGAACAGGCCTCCACCGAGTACCCCCACATGCGGCAACAGCTCACCGCGTACGCGGACACCGACCCGGCACACGCCCGCGACGAGTCCTTCACCTACGGGCTGGACCGCGTCCTCGACGGACTGGCCGCCGCACTGCCCTGAAAAACTTCTTCGGCACAGCGGTCACATCCTCGCCGCGCGGTACGTCAGCCAGACGTAGCCAACACGGAGGGAACACCGCAATGTCGAGCACCTCGCGCCTGTCCAACCCGCAGGACCTCGTCCCGGCCCTGAAGGACGTCTCCAAGGCGCTGTTCGCGGCGACCGGCACCGGCCCGCTGCCGCGGACCACGATCGGCCTGATCCAGTTGCGGGCCGGGCAGATCGTCGGCAACACCTACTTGACCGTCCTGCACACCACCACCCTGCGCCGCGCCGGCGACACCGAGGAGCGCATCACCGGCGTCGCGACCTGGCGGGACGCGCCGTACTACACGCCCGCCGAGCGCGCGGCCCTGGCTCTGGTCGAGGCCGTGCTCCAGCCGGCCGCGCAGGGCGAGCGCGTGCCCGACGCGCTGTACGGCGAGGTGGCCGAGCACTACGACGAGGCGGGCATCGCGGCGCTGGCCGTCGCCATCGGCCAGGTGAACTTCTTCGTGCCGCTGGCCTTGATCGGCAAGCCCGCGCCGGGCGTGTCGCCCGCCGAGCAGTGGACCAAGTCCGCCTGACCTCGCTCTTCGGTCGAGGGGCCGGCCTCCCCCGCGCGTGATCCAGGCACCCGATCGGGCGATTGTGTCCGCCGCGCGCAGCGGACGGACCGCGCGCAGGACTATACTCAGGTTGTGACCACAAACGTCGTGACCACAAACCCCCAACCCAAACTGTGGACGTTCATCGAGGGCCACCTGGCCGACCGCGGCCTCACCGCGGGCGACCTGGTCCGCCGCACCGGCATGGCCCGCAGCTGCATCTCGGGCTGGCGCCGGGGCGGCTCCCTGAACGTCCCCACAGCCCGCACCCTGGCCAAGGCCCTCGACGTCACCGTGCTGGAAGTCCTGGTGGCAGCCGACGTCCTGACCGAAGCCGAAGCACAGCTCCGTTCCCGAACCCCGACACCGACAACCCTGACGAACAAGCAACTGCTGGCCGAGCTCAGCCGCCGCCTGCGCTGATCGCCGTCACCCGCGTTGCACAACCACCACCCCGCCGAGGCCCGCACGGGCGTCGGCGGGGCCACCGCCACCTGCTCGTTCCGAGCTAGTTGCCGGCCTTGAAGGTGCCCTGCACGGAGAACGTGCCGCCGGCGGTGGTGGCTTGGACGGTGTAGGTGTCGGCGCCGGAGCTGCGGTCGGCGGCGTGGCTGTACTGGGCGGCGAAAGCGTGGTCGGCGGCCGGGGCCGTGTGGCCGGGCTTGAGGGTCCAGCGGTAGACCACCGTGCCGTCGACCTCCTCTACCGCGACGGTGAAGTCGTCGCCCGGGCCGGTCTGCCACTGGCCAGGGCTGTCCACGCCGCCGGTCTGCTTGATGCGCAGTTCCACGGTGAGCGCCGTGAGCGGCTGGGTGGTGGTCAGGGCGAGGGTGTTCTGGGTCCAGTACGTGTGGCTGTGCGAGTCGATCGTGCCCTTCGCCGTCAGCGGGCCGTCGGTGGTCTCGTGGCCACGAGGCGGGTCCGGCGGCGGCTCGGGGGTGGTCGTGCGGTTCGGTTGGGTGGTCGGGTTCGGCTGGGTCGGTGGGGGTGTGCTGGAGGGGGTGGTCTGCGGGCTCGACACGGTGATCGCCGTGTCCGGTCGGGGTGGTGCGGTGGGGAGCATCGCGGCGACGGCCACACCGGCCACGGCCACGATGCCCGCCGCGGCCAGGCCTGCCAGGGCCACCCGGGGCCACGACCGCCCGATGCCCGAGGTCCGGCGGACACCGGCACCCCGCCGGCCGCCCGCCAACCCACGGACACCGGCCAACCCACGGCGACCGGCCCCACCACGGCCGGCAGCCCCACCACGGCCGCCGACCCCACCAGGGACACCGGCGGCACCAGGGATGCCTGCCGCGCCGGGAACGCCAGCCGTGCCGGGGACACCGGCCAAGCCAGGGACGCCAGCCCTTCCAGGGACACCGGCCCCGCCAGGGATGCCAGCACCGCCGGGAACGCCAGCCCCGCCAGGGATGCCAGGAGCCCCGCCGGGGACACCGGCACCGCCACGGCCGCCTACCCCGCCAGGGGCACCGGCCGCGCCACGGCGGAGGACGCCGCCCCGGCGGGTGCCGGGTGTGCCGCGGCGGAGCTCGGCGGAGGCCGTGCCGCGCTGCACGCGGGCCAGCATCCGGGCGCGGTCGGGTTGGTGTTCCTGGGCGGCCTCGCGCAACCGCCTGCCGATCTCGTCGTTCACCGAGTCCTCCTCCCCGCCACGACGTCCGCCGCCCGCGCGCCGAGCAGGCGTTCCAACTCGGCCAGCCCCTTGGAGGTCTGGCTCTTCACCGCGCCGACCGAGATGCCCAGCGCCAGCGCGGTGTCCTTCTCCGACAGGTCGAACGCGTGCCGCAGGACGACGCACGCCCGTTTGCGGAACGGCAACCGGTCCAGGGCCGCCCGCACGTCCACCACGGCGGCGACGTCCGGGCCGTGCGCCTGCTGCGACCGGTGCGACCAGAACATCGCCACCCGACGACGTTCCCGCGTCGCACCGCGGATGCGTTCCCGCGCCAGGTTCGCGACCACACCCCGCGCGTACGCCACCGGGTGTTCGGCCCCGCGCAGCCGGTCCCACCGCTGCCACAACGCGATCAGGGCGTCGGCGGCGAGGTCGTCGGCGGCGTCGGCCTCCCCGGTCAGGAGGTAGGCCAGCCGCGACAGCTCCGCGTAGTGCAGTTCGAAGAAGGCGTGGAACTCCGCCGACGTGTCATCGAGGAGCATGTCGCTCGGCTGACCTCTCCCTACCCATGTGCCCCTCCGAGGCGGCAACGTACCAGTGACCAGGTCGGTCAGGACGGTTCCCCGACCAGCACGCCGCGGCCGTTGGTGCCCAGGTAGACCCGCCCGTACACGTCGGGGTCGCCGGTGATGACACCGCCGGCGCCACCGCCGAACCGGTTCCGGTCGTCGTTGATCCGCACCCACGCGGCGCCGCCGTCGATCGACCGGAAGATCCCGGTCACGCCGTTCACCGTCCCGTTGAGGTAGAGCGCGGGGTAGCGGGCGCCCGGCGCGGCCTTGCCGAAGCCGACCGAATCGGCGCTCTCCACGCCGCCGCCCACCTTGGTGAAGCTCGCCCCGCCGTCAGTGGACCGGACGAGTCCGTTGTGGCTTGCGATCCACAAGTCACCCACGGTGTTCGCCTTGAGACGTCCGTTCGCGAGCCCGCGGGCCTTGGCGGCGAAGCTGCGGCCACCGTCCGTGCTGGCGTACAGGGTGTCGCCGCTGAGCGCGTAGAAGGTGCTCGCCGTGACGCGGTCAGCCACCACAGCCGTGCCCGAGGGCAGGCCCGAGGACGCCTTCCACGTCTTGCCCCAGTCGGTGGACACGTGCGGCACCTGCCCCGACGCCGTCCACACCACGGTGCCGCCATCGGCCGAGATCGCCACCGCGCCACCGCCCGCCGCGCTCACCGGGGACCCGGCGAACGGCTGCCACGTCACGCCGCCATCGGTGGAGTACGCGCCGCGCTCCTCGTGGCCGTAGCCGACGCGCACCACGACGTTCGGCTTGGCCTGCGCGAAGTCGATGCCGGTGGTGTTGGTGAACCGCGGTCCGGACACGGCACCGGCCGGCACCTTGTCCAGGTCGTCGTGGCGGAACCCGCCGATGTCGCCCAGCGCGCTGATCAGCTTGCCGCCCGGCGGCGTGACCAGACCGAGCACGGCGGTCTCCTCCAGGCCCTTCACGGGGACCGACCAGTGCGTGGGCGCGCCGCGGTCCGCCGCCGTCACGTCGTTGCTGGCCCACAGGCCCGCGCCGGTGCCGTACATGACGTGCGCGGAGTCGAAGGGGTCGATCGCCAGCGCGCCCATCCAGTGGCCGATGCCGGTGCCGACGTACGGCGCCGCGGACGCGTCCCGCACGGACGTGTCGCCGAGCGCCTTCCAGGTGGCGCCGCCGTCGGTCGAGCGGAACAGCTCGTCCGAGGGCCACCAGCGGTCGATGGTCGTCACCATCACCGTGGACGGGCGCTGCGGGTCCACCGCCAGCCCGGCGAAGCCGAAGCCCGAGCCGGGCATGGGCGAGATGTCCTTCCAGGCCCCGGTGGACGGCGTGTGCTTCCACACCGAGCCGGCCTTCACCCCGTTCGGGCCGGGGACGTCGGTGTAGGTCAGGTACAGCGAGCCGTCACCGGACAGGACGCCGTGGTGCGGCAGGTGGCCGGTGGGCTGGCCCGGGACGGCCTGCCAGGTGGCCCCGCCATCGGTCGAGCGGTACAGCGAGGTGGTCTTGTCGGCGACGCCCACGTAGATCGTCTTGCTGCCGGCCGGCCCGAAGGTCACGAACGACAGGCCCACACCGCTGCTGCCGCCGTCCTTGACGGGGAAGGCGGAGACCTGGCTCCACGTCACGCCGTAGTCGGTGCTGCGCCACAGGCCGTTCTTGCGGGTGCCCAGGTAGAGCGTGCGGTGGTCGGCCGGGTCGATCGCGAGCCGCTCGCCCATCGACCGGCCGTCCTCGTTGGCGCCCAGCTTGAACGGCAGGTCGGTGCGCTGGAACGTCTTGCCCTGGTCGGTGGAACGCAGGATCGCGCCGTTGCCCGCCCAGTCGTTGGTGTAGGTGCCGGTGGCGAGGTACAGGCGCTGCGGATCGACCGGGTCGGTCGCCACGCTCTCGATGCCCAGCAGGTTCCAGTCCGCCGCCCAGTCGGTCAGCGGGACCCACTGGCCGCCGTCCCACCGGTACGCGCCGCCCATGTCGGTGCGCGCGTACAGCACGCCCTTGCGGGCGGGGTTGAAGACGACGCCGGTGACGAAGCCGCCGCCCGCGATCTGGACGTTGCGCCAGGCGTAACCGCCCGTGCCGGTGCTCGGCGGTGGCGGCGCGGTCGGCGTGGCGGACGTGCTCGGCGTGGGCCTGGGCGCGATGACCGGGGGCGTGGGCTTGGCCGGCTTGGCCACCCTGGCGGGCTGCCACTGCTGGTCGGTGCCGCCCCGGTCGTCGGACTGGACGACGGCCTGGCCGTCGGGACCGTCCTGCACGCACAGGACCTTGCCGCTGGCCCGCGAGACGATCTTCACCGCGCCACCGTCGACCTCGGTGAGCGTCCACTGCTGGGTGGGAGCGCCCAGGTCGGACTGCTGCTCGACGTTGGCCTGCGCCTCCGCGCCGGCGCGCACACCCAGCACCTTGCCGCTGTTGACGTTGACCAGCTGGTAGTAGCCGTCCTCCGCGGGCTGGACCCGCCACTGCTGGCTGGCCGCGTCGGCGGTGCGCTTCTCCTGCTGGATGCGGACGCCGTCCGCGCTGTCCGCCCCGGCCACGTCCAGCGCGTTGCCGCTGCGCACGGAGACGAACTGGTAGTACGCGGAGGCCTCCACGGTCACCGGCTCCGGAGTGTCCCCGGTGAACAACAGGTAGGGGGCCACGAGCGTGGGCACGCCCGCGATGAGGCCGATCGCCGCCCACCGCCAACGTCCCCGCGGCTCCGCGCCACCGTCCCGACGCACCCGCCGGCCACCGGTGGCCCCGGTCTCACTCATGCAGCACTCCTCGACTCGGCCGTGCCTCGCGCACGGCTCAGGGCGGCGTTCTGCCCACGAGTTGCCGCTGCTCCCGGAAAGGTTTCCGACGACTGTTCGTGATCCACGTCACCCGTCCTTCCCGGACGGGTCAGGGGGTCTGCGCGATCTCCGCGAGTCGGCCCACGCGGTGGGCGAGCTGGGTGAAGACGTCCTCGAAGAACTCGTCGGTGTCGACCGGGCCGGGGTCGGGGACCGACCAGTGGACGTGCCGGTCCGCCGGTCCGAGCTCCTCGAACGCGCCGTCGCAGACCGCCACCACCAGGTCGTCCGGTGCGACGACGTCCCGCACATGGGCGGTGGTCTCACGCTCCAGGACCAGGCCGTGGCGTTCGGCGGTGGCCAGGGCGCGGGGGTTGATCCGGGGGCCGGGGTGGGTGCCGGCGGAGGTGACCGGGATGGGGCTGCGGGTGCTCCACACGGCGGCGGCGAGGGGCGAGCGGGCGCCGTTGCGGGTGCAGACGAACACGACCCTGGGCGCTGTGACGGTCGGCGTGGTGTGCAGGCCGTGCAACGGTTCCGGGGTGAGCCGCACGTAGGCGCGCCGCCCGTCGGCGTGGGACTTGGTGCGCTCCACCAGGCCGACCTCGCGCAGCACCTTGAGGTGGTGGGCGAGCAGGTTGGACGTGAGGCCGAAGCGGGTGGCGAGCTCGCCGGGCGACCGGTCGCCGATCGCGAGCAGGTCGACGATCCCCAGGCGCACCGGGTCGGACAGCGCGTGGTGCACCGCCGCACGGGCCCGAAGATTCTTCTCGATTTCCATTGAGGCAATCCTCGCTGAGGTGCTTGGGTGGGAGCAAGGCCGTCCACACCATGAAGCACAGGAGGCACCCAGGGCCACCCCTCGCGACCCCACCTCGCGACGCACCCGCGCCGGCACGCCCGGCGCGGTGGACGACCACGCGGCCGTTCCATTCGGCCAAAGAATTGACGCCGACTTGTGCGAAAAAACAATTTAGATCTCTTTCGGACATGCCATCCGGAGTAGTTCAAATTAGTGCCCGCCGCCGATTCCGAAGCAGCCTCGGATGCGTACTTTCAGTGCGGTCGAACCAATCCGCCCCTTCTCGGCAATTGGGGGATCCTTGACCACCAAAGAAGCGGTAGGCACGGCGAGCGCGTCGCTGTGGCAGCGTTGGGCGCAGTCGTCCGTCCTCACGAAGTTGTACTGGCTGCTGCGCATCGGCGTCGCGGTGGAATACCTCGGTCACGGCTGGGCGGGGTTGAGCCGGTCGCGGGCGTGGCTGCCCTACTACGACCTGTTCGGCATCTCCGCCGACACCGCCATCGACTGGATGATGTACCTGACCGGGTCCGTCGACATCCTGGTCGGCTTGGTCGTGTTGTTCTTCCCGCTGCGCATCGTGCTGCTGCACGCCACGGTGTGGGGCGTGTTCACCGCCCTGCTCAGGCCCGCTGTGGGCGAGGGTTGGTGGGAGTTCCTGGAGCGCGGCGGCAACTACGGCATGCCGCTGGCGCTGCTGGTCCTGGTCGGTGGCGGCGGGTGGTCCCTGCGCCGCTGGTTCACGCCGGGCACCAAGCCCGAGCACGTCTCCGACCGCGCGCTGGTGTGGTCGCACTGGGCCGCGCGGGGCGGGTTGGCACTGCTGCTGATCGGGCACGGCGGATTCGCGTTGTTCGAGAACAAGGCCTACTTCTACAAGTATTTCGCCTTCTTCGGCATCGACTCGGCCACCGTCGACTCGGCGCACTTGATGGCCGCCTTCGGGGCCTTCGAAATCCTCCTCGGCCTGGCCGTCCTGGCCCGACCGGCGAAAGCACTGCTGTGGTTCGTGCTGGGTTGGAAACTGGTCACCGAACTGCTCCGCCCGCTGGTCGGCCAGGAGTGGTTCCAATTCGTCGAACGCGACGCCGATTACGTGCTCCCGGTCGCACTGGTGATCGGCGCCGGCCTGTACGCGACGGCCTCCCACCGCCAGCGCACCCGATCCACCGTCTAGCAAAGGACACCTCTTGCGTCACCCCTTCCTCACCGCTTCGGCCGTGGTCACCGCCATGACCCTCGTCGCGACACCGACCGCCACGGCCGGTGTCGGGACCGGTCACCCGATCGAGATCGGCACCATCCCCATCGGGGCCAACTCGAGGATGGTCGTCTTCACCCCCGACCACCGCTCGGTCTACGTGGCCAACGGCGGCTCGAACACCGTCTCGGTGGTGGACCCGGTCCGCCGCAAGGAGGTCGCCACCATCCCGGTGGGCACCTTCCCGTACGGCATAGCCTTCGACCGCCCAGGCCGCTACGCGTACATCTCCAACCGCGACTCGGACAACGTGTCCGTGATCGACACCGCCAGCCGCACAGTCGTCAAAACCATCCCGGTAGGCGACGCCCCACGCCTAGCGGCGCTCAAGCCGGATGGACGCGAGGTCTGGGTAAGCAGCACAGGTTCCGACGCGGTCTACGTCATCAACACCCGAACCCAATCAGTAACCCACACCATCCCGGTAGGCGACGCCCCACGCGGCATCCACTTCACCACCAACGCCCGCCAGGCTTGGATAGCCAACTCCGACGCCGACACAGTGTCCATAGTGGACACAGCCACCTACACGGCGGTCGACACCATCCCTGTAGGCGACGAACCCCGCGGCGTCCTCATAACCCCCAACAACCGCACGGCATACATCAGCAACACCATCGCCGGCACCGTGTCAGTCATAGACGTCCAGACGCGCAAGATCACCGCCACCATCCCCGTAGGCCAAAAACCCCGCGGCATAACCCTCGCAGCCGGCGGCCGAATCGCGTACGTGGTGAACGCCGGCCCAGGCACCACCCCCGGCAAGGTAATCACCTTCGACACCCGCACCAACAAGGTCGTAGGCGAGGTCCCAGTAGGCCTAGACGCCCACTGGTCGGCCCCGGGCCCAGGCCACCACTACATCCTGGTAACCAACTCAGCCTCCAACACCCTCTCCATCATCACCCTGACCCACCACTAACCCCCCACCCGATCGAGCGACAGCCCCTCCACATCCACCCGATCGAACGATGCGCCCACACGCCCATCGTCCGCCGCGCACACCTAACATGCACCTATGCACGTCCCCGACCCACGCAACCCCGACACCAAACAGCCCCTCTCTCCCCTCTACGCGTACTTAGCCGCCAAAGCCCACACCCCGGAAGCCACCACACAGGGCCACCCCCGCCCACCGGAACCAACAACGGCAGAAGTCCTAGCCGACCTCCGCCGCCTGCTCGACGAGGCGGAAGCCCTACAACGCCGCCTCCGAGAACACTTCAACCTCTGACCGCCCGAAGCCGGGACACGCTGCCAACCAGGTGTCCCGGCTTCGGGCGATCAGGACCACAGGGACAACCTCAGCCAGGTCGTGACGCTTCGGGATCGAGGCCGGGCGAGTGCCCCTCGAACGCTCACGCGACCCCGGAAAACAAAACAGGCCGGGCACCGTCTCGGTGTCCGACCTGATCTTGGGTGCCCCCGGCAGGATTCGAACCTGCGCACCCGCCTCCGGAGGGCGGTGCTCTATCCCCTGAGCTACGGGGGCCGTAGCTACGGGGGAAGCTTAGCAGGGCTGTAGGAGTGGGTTTGCACCCCCCGCCCCCCTGGGGGCACCCCTGGCGCTTGAGTGGTTGCACAGGGGGGCTACCTGCGGGTTTAGGGGTCGACCGGGTGGGTGGGGAGGTTCACCTGAGGGCCGGTTGCACTCATGCGCATGTGACTATATGTTCCGTTGCATGGGTCACGGTCACGGCCATGTGTCAGCTAGTGCGCAGCACCTCGGCAAGTTGTGGGTCGCGTTTGGGATCGGCGCGGCGTTCATGGGGGTTGAGTTTGCTGTTGGCATTGCTACGCAATCGCTTGCGCTGATCTCTGACGCTGCCCACATGCTCACGGACGTCCTCGGTGTCGGCATGGCGCTTGCGGCGATCCTCCTGGCCCGGCGGGCGAAGGTGACCGGCAGCCGGACGTTTGGCATGTACCGCGCTGAGGTGCTTGCTGCGCTTGCCAACGCCGTGTTGCTGTTCGGGGTTGCTGGGTACGTGGTGTTCGAGGCCGTTGGTCGGTTCGGGAACCCGCCGGAGGTGCCTGGGCTGCCTGTGATGCTGGCTGCGGCGGCTGGGCTGGTGGCGAACGTCATCTCGTTCTTCATGCTGCGTAGCGGCGCCAAGGACAGCATCAACGTGCGCGGCGCCTACCTGGAGGTGCTGGCTGACCTCATCGGGTCGGTCGGCGTGCTCATCAGTGGCGCGGTGACGTTGGTGTTCGGGTGGCGGTACGCCGACCCGATCATGGGTGTCGCGATCGGGCTCTTCGTGCTCCCCCGCACGTGGAAGCTTGCGGCGGGCGCGTTGCGGATTCTGTTCCAGCACGCGCCCGAGCGGGTCGACGTCGCGGCCATGCAGACCGACCTGACCGGCCTGCCGGGGGTCGAGGAGGCCCACGACCTGCACGTTTGGACGCTCACCTCCGGCATGGAGGTCGCCTCCGCCCACCTCACGACCTGCCGTGACGCCGACCCGGCGCAAGTCCTCCAAGCCGCCCAGACCCTGCTGGCCGACCGCTACCACATCGAGCACGCCACGCTTCAGGTCGAACCAGGAGATTCCGCGCAGCGGTGCCGCGAAATCTCCTGGTGACCAGAAACTAGAAAGTTGAGCACTGGCCGGAGCTGGGGCCTCGTACGTCGTTGGTCCAGCCGTTGTTGACCGGCGGCGGGGAGCTGGTGCCGCAGGACAGCGGGCCGCCGATGGTGTTGCCGGCGACGACTGTGCCGCCGCGGTTGCCGACCAAGTCCACCGGACCGCCGACTGTGGTGCGTTCCAGCGACACCTCGCCAGAAGCGCCGGTCACGCTCACCGGGCCGCCCACCGTGGCCTCGACCAGCACCACGGAGGCCGCCCCGGACGCCGTCAGCGGACCGGCCAACCGCCCACCGAACACGTACAGCGACGCACCCGACGCCACCGTCACCGGACCGGTGACCGAACCGCCGTCCACGCACACAACACCCTCGACGCGCAACGGCCCGGCGTGCTCGCCGGTGATGGTGGACGTGCAGGTCACGAACGGTTTGGCCAGCAGCTCGACCTCGGCGACGGTCACGGCGCCCGGGAACTCCAGGCGGTAGTGCTGGTAGTGACCGGCCCGTGCGATCTTGAACGCCCGGGTCTGCTGCCGGTGCGCGAACACGACCCCGGACCGCTCGTCCACAGTGGACCACGTCTTCCCGTCGTACGAACCCTTCAGCACCCACGACGACGGGTCACCGGACCCCTTGCCCGAGGTCAGCGTGTAGAACTCGGCCTTCTCCTTCTTGTCCTTGAGGTCCACCTGCAACCAGGACAGGCTGCCGGACGTCTGGGACGTGTTGTCCAGCACCGAAGCCGGAGCACCGGTCACCGCAGCGGAACCAGTCACGTCCCGCAAGGGCTTGGGCGGTTCGTTCCCGCTGGTCAGCGACGGTGGCGCAGCGTCAGGGCCGGTCGCCCACGACGACGGCGCGGAGCCCATCTCGAAGTCCAGCGTGCCGCCGGACGCGATGGCCGAGTGCGGCAGGTAGGCCTTGTCCCACGTCTTCCCGTTGACCTTCAACGACTGCACGTAGATGTTGCGCGCGCTGTTCGCCGGCGCGTTCACGACCAGCTTGGAGCCGTTCTCCAGGTGCACGGTCGCCTTCTTGAACAGCGGCGACCCGATGGCGTACGTGGAGTTGCCCATCTGCAACGGGTAGAAGCCCAGCGCGCTGAACAGGTACCACGCCGACTGCTCGCCGTTGTCCTCGTCACCGGGGTAGCCCTGGCCGATCTCGCTGCCGGTGTACAGCCTCGACAGGATCTCGCGCACCTTCTCCTGTGTCTTCCACGGCTGCCCGGCGTAGTCGTACATGTAGGTGATGTGGTGGGACACCTGGTTGCTGTGCCCCAGCTGCCCCATCCGCACGTCCCGCGCCTCGGTCATCTCGTGGATGACACCGCCGTACGAACCCGGGAACTTCGCCGTCTCGGGCGTGGCGAAGAACTCGTCCAGCTTCGACGCCAGCCCCGCGCGCCCGCCGTACAGGTTCGCCAGGCCCTGGCCGTCGTGCGGCACCGAGAACGCCATGTTCCAGCCGTCGGTCTCGGTGTAGTCGTGGCCCCACTCGCGCGGGTCGTACTCCGAGGCCGGCGCGCGCCAGGTCCCGTCGGGGTTGCGGCCCTGGAAGAACCCGGTGTTCGGGTCGAACATGTGGATGTAGTTCTGCGCCCGGTTCGCGAAGTACTCGCTCTGCGCCAGGTACTCCGGGTCGCCGGTCTGCTTGTGCAGCTCGCGGGCCATGTTCGCGATGCCGTAGTCGTTGACGTAACCCTCGATCGCCCACGACATGCCCTCGCCGGTCGCGGTCGACGTGTAGCCGGTGAAGATCGAGGTGTCCAGGCCCTTGCGGCCCACGCCCGCGTTCGGCGGCGCCACCGTCGCGTTCTTGACCGCCGCCTCGAAGGCCGCCTTGGCGTCGAAGTCCTTGACGCCCTTGACGAACGCGTCCGCGAAGGCCACGTCCGAGCTGGTGCCGGTCATCAGGTTGGCGTAGCCGGGCGAGGACCACCGGGAGATCCAGCCGCCGTCCCGGTACTGCTGCACGAACCCGTCCGCCAGCTCCCCCGCCTTCTCAGGCGTGAACAGGCTGTAGGCGGGCCAGGTGGTGCGGTAGGTGTCCCAGAAGCCGTTGTTGACGTAGATCTTGCCGTCCACGACCTTCGCGCCGGTCTGCGTCGGTGTCGACGGGCCGGCGGGCTGCACCGGGGAGGCGTACTGGTACTTCGGGCTCTCGGCGGTGCCGACGTTCTCGAAGCCCGAGTTCGGGTACAGGTAGAGCCGGTAGAGGTTGGAGTACAGGGTCGTGAGCTGGTCCTCGGTCGCGCCCTCGACCTCGATCATGCCCAGGACGTCGTCCCACGCCTGCTGGGCGCGGTCGCGCACCGACTCGAAGGTGTCCGAAGTGGACACTTCCAGCTCCAGGTTGCGGCGCGCCTGTTCGACGCCCAGCAACGAGGTCGCGATCCGCAGCTCGACGGTCTTGTCCGCCGACGTGTCGAACTGGAGGTAGCCCGCCACGTTGTCCCGGCCCACGCCGGTCAGCCGCCCGCTGCCCGTCACCGGCCGGTTCACCTTGCCGTACACGAACAGGCGGGTGGCACCGGTCGACAGGCCGCTCTTGACGTCCGAGAACCCGGTCACGACACCCGAAGCGGCGTCCAGCGTCAGCCCGCCACTGTTGTTCACGTTGTCGAACACCAGGTTCGAGCTGTCGCCGGTGAAGGTGAAGCGGAACACGGCGGCGTGGTCGGTCGGCGCGATCTCCGTGCGCATCCCGTTCTCGAACTTCACGCCGTAGTAGTGGGCCTGCGCGGTTTCGTTCTCGTGCTTGAACGGCAGTGCGCGCATCGCCCGGTCGGCGGTGGGGGTGCCGGTGGACGGCATCACCTGGAACGTCTGCCGGTCGCCCATCCACGGGCTGGGCTCATGGCTCGCCGTGAACGCTTGCAGCGTCGGCAGGTTGTCCCGGTTGTTGGCCTTGGCGTACTCGTAGAGCCAGCTGATCGAGCCCGCGTTGGTCATCGGGGACCAGAAGTTGAACCCGTGCGGCACGGCCGTGGCCGGGAAGTTGTTGCCGCGCGAGAAGCTGCCGCTGGAGTTGGTGCCGCGGGTGGTCAGGACGTGGTCGGACGGGCGCGGCTTGGCCACGACCACCGGCGCGGACTTCACGGCGATGTCGTCGAACCAGCCGTTGAACGCCGCCGGCCCGCGCGGGTTGTCGTAGGCCACGAGGATGCGCGTGATCGTCTTGCCCGCCGCGACGGACCCGATCACCGACGCGACCCGGTTCCACTGGTTGGTGTACAACGACTTCGCCGCGCCCTGGCCACGCGGGGACAGCTCGAACCCGTGCTGGTCGCGCGCGCCCAGGTCGGACAGGTAGGTGCCGTCCGAGAACGCGAGGTCGATCGCCGCGTACGTGCTGGGGTAGTTCAGGTCGTCGGTGATGAACGACGGGAACACCAGGTAGGACAGCTCGGTCGTCTCCGTGACCGGGATGTCCACCTCGAAGACCTTGTTGTACGAGTACCCGCGCCCCTCGGCGACATGGGTTCCCTGGTACCGCAACGCCTTCACGCCGGTGAAGCCCGCACCCGCCTTCGCGTTGTACCCGCCGTTGGCGCCCTTGCCGACGGTGGTGCGCATGTTCTGCGCGGGCGGGGTGGTCGAGCCGTCGGAGAACTGGATCTCGGCGAGCTGGATCAGGCCCGCGCCGCCGTAGTTCGCGATGATGTCGATTTGGTAGAGGCGAAACGCCTCGACATTGGCGGTGTCGTAGGTCTTGGTCTGGAAGCGCTCGGTGAACGCCTCGCCGGTGCGGGTGTCCAGCGTCGTCCAGGTCGAGCCGTCGTTCGAGCCCCGCAACGTCCAGTCCCGCGGGTCGCGCTCAGGCGCATCATTCGCGGAAGTCATCGCGTACCGCTGGACGGCCACCGGTTCGGGGAAGGTGAAGCGGACCCAGCCGGTGCGGGTGAAGGTCAGCCACTTCGACGCGGTGTTGCCGTCGACGAGGTTCTCCTTGACCTCACCGGCTTCCACGTACTCGGAGTTGGCGGCGACGTCGACAATGCGGTCGGTGACGTTGCCCGGGATCCCGGTGGAGTCGGACCCGTTGACGCCGGAGGTCTTCGGGCTGCCGTCGGGACCGGTCTCCACGGTGCTCGCCCACTTGGGCTGCGGCTGCCCGTCCTCGAACGACGTGGCGAACAGGGTCTCGCTCACGGCTGGCTCCCCCGGTGCGGCGGTCGCGTGCGACCAGCCTGCCACGGACCCCGCGACCAGCGCAGCGGTCAACAGGATGACCAGGGATCTCCGACTTCGCATGTGCCTCATCGCGCACGCCTCTCGCCTTGGTGCCGGCCCAACTCGCCGGTCAGCGAATCGGCCGGCTGACATCGTTGTCAAGATTGATCGCCCGGCTTGTCCACAAGCCTGTCCGGTTGTTGCTCCACCCGATCTAGACTCACTCGCTGTGACGGTCCGGAAGTCCCCCCAGGTGGGCACCCCCGCGGGCATGCGCGTGCTGAACCAACGGGCGGTGCTGGACCGACTGCGCCGCGACGGCCCGGCGACCCGCCCCCAGATCGCGAAGGACACCGGACTGTCCAAACCGACCGTGGGCCAAGCGTTGCTGGACCTGGAACAGCACCGCTTGGTACGCCCCATCGGCCGCACGACAGCCGGTCCGGGCCGGTCGGCGATGGTCTACGAGGTGAACCCCGCGGCCGGTCACGTCCTGGGCGTGGACATCGGACGGCAACGCATCCGGGCGGCCGTGGCAGACCTTGCGGGTTCGGTGATCGCACGGGTAGACGAACGCAACCGCTGCCGAACGGCAGGTGCCTTGGTCCGCACTGTGCGCGACCTGGCCGCGCGAACGGTGTCCGACGCAGGCCTGTCGCTGACAGACCTGGTGGTGAAGGTCGTCGGAACCCCCGGCGTCCCCCGCGACCGAACCCTGCACCACGCCCCAAACCTCCCCGGCTGGGAGCGCCCCGGCTTGCTGGACGACCTCGAGACGTCACTAGGCCCAGACCTGCTGGTGGAGAACGACGCAAACCTGGCGGCCGTCGGCGAGCACACGTACGGGGCCGGCCGAGGCGTGGACGTGTTCGCGTGCGTGACCATCGGAACCGGCATCGGCATGGGGATCGTGGTGGACGGCCGACTGTTCCGCGGGGCAAACGGCGCCGCGGGCGAGATCGGCTACCTGCCCTATCCGTCCGAAGTGGACAGCACACGCGGACGGCTGGAGTCGGCCGTGGCAGCGGAGTCCGTGGTGGCTTCGGCACGCTCGCACGGCTTGAGCACGGTGAAATCGGCACGAGACGTCTTCACCTTGGCCCGCAGCGGCGACCCCCGAGCACTGGACGTGGTCCAAGACGAGGCCGAACGCTTGGCCTTCGTGGTGGCATCCGTGGCCGCGGTGATCGACCCCGAACTGGTGGTCCTGGGCGGCGGCATAGGCGGCAACGCGGAACTCCTAGGCCCTCCCCTGGAGGCGGCCCTGACACGCCTGACCCCGCTGACCCCACGAATCGTGGCCGGCGAACTGGGCGACGGAGCAGTCCTCAGCGGCGCGATCGCGATGGGCTTGACAGCAGCCCGCGATCTTGTGTTCGACCGCCGCGGTGCCGTCACTCTCTGAGAGTAGTCGAGCGGCTCTCACCTGGTGATTCACTCAATTGTCGTAGGTGTGAACTCGCCAGTAGTGGCATAGCGTTACCACACCTCCTCCTGGAGGGTGTGTGTCCTTCCGTTGTTGCAAAGGGGAGTCGGACGGGGAGTACGGGGGACGTGGTCCCCATCCGACCGTTACACGGGGCAGGTGCCGCGCCCGCAAACACCTGTCCCGTGTAAACAACGGACCGAACGCCCCCCAGGCCGCCGCCCCAACGCCCCAGGGCCGGCACACCCGCCCGACGCAGACGTCTCAGCCAGACGGCCCGGCAGACAAGCCCAAGCGCCCATCGAGCAGACGGCCCTCCAAGCAGGCAGCCCGCCAAGCAAGCGACCCGCCGTCCAGTCAGC
Source organism: Saccharothrix sp. CCNWYY140 (assembly GCF_037401995.1). Taxonomy (NCBI): domain Bacteria; kingdom Bacillati; phylum Actinomycetota; class Actinomycetes; order Pseudonocardiales; family Pseudonocardiaceae; genus Saccharothrix; species Saccharothrix sp. CCNWYY140. Next base: position 81,854 of record NZ_JBBEGC010000013.1, on the reverse strand, counting down.
TCGCCGACCGGCAGCTCGCCGACCGGGAGTCCGCCGAGCGGCAGTCCGCCGAGGGGGACACAACTCAACTTGGGCTTCTTGCTTGTGTCATCCCCGTATGGCCTGCCCGAAGGGCTACCACAGATTTCCCTGGGTGCAGCCGAATTTTTTGTGAGGAACGAGCAAAAAATTTAGCGGCACCCAGGGAAATCTGTGGTTGGCTTTGCCAGGCCATGCGGGGATGACACAAGCAAGAAGCCCCCGCCTTTGTAGTTGTGTCATCCTTGGCGGCCTGCCCGCCGGCGAGGCTCTTTTGATCTTTGAACTCAACGCTCCGCTCTCAAGCCCACGCTTCGCGGGTCCGAACGGGACGCGCTCCGCGCTCGCAAGCTCGAACGGGCTCCGCGCTTGAGAGCGCTCCGCGCAACGCGCGGAGCGCTCGAAAGATCAAAAGCGCCTGCCGGCGGGCGAACCACCGATGGGGGTCGGGAGGAGCGTCGTGTTCCCCACCGCATGACCCGGCAAAGCCAACCACAGATTTCCCGGGTGCCGCTAAATTTTTTGCTCGTTCCTCACAAAAAATTCGGCTGCACCCGGGAAATCTGTGGTAGCCCTTCGGGCGGGCCATACGGTGGGGAACACGAGGCCCCTCCCTTGTGGTTGACACCACCGCCGCGCGGAGCGCGGCGAAAAGCGCCGCTGCGCGGCAAAGCCCGCACGGCCGGCGCTGGGGATCGGGCTGGGGCTGTGCGGCTGAGAGTTGGGGCTGGAGTTGGGAGGGCTGGGGCTAGGAGGGCTGGGGCTGGGGGCTGGGGCTGTCCGGCGGCTAGAAGTTGCCCCCACAGCGCACCCGCACAGCCAGCGCACCCGCACAGCCTGCCACCCGCACAGCCGGCACCTGGACAGCACTGTGCCCCGGCGCCTGTAACAGGCGTCGGGGCACCGGGATCCGTGCGACTTACTCGCCGCCGCCCTTGGGCAGGCCGTCGAAGATCTTCTTGCACTCCGGGCACACCGGGGAGCCCGGCTTCGGCGACCGCGTCACCGGGAAGACCTCGCCGCACAGTGCCACCACGTGCGTGCCCATGACCGCGCTTTCCGCGATCTTGTTCTTGCGCACGTAGTGGAACATCTTCGGGGTGTCGTCCCCGGTGTGGTCGGTGCCTTCCGGGCGGACGTCGACCTCGGGCAGAGTCTGCGTGCTCACGTCCCCAGCTTACCTGGGAGGATGGCCCCTCGTGAGTACGCCGAGCATCACCGACGAGGTCCGCACCGCCCTGGCCGAGAACCGGCCCGTGGTCGCCCTGGAATCCACCATCCTGTCCCACGGGCTGCCGCCCGGTCGCAACCGCGAGGTCGCCGCGCGCCTGGAGGACGTCGTGCGCAAGGCGGGCGCGGTGCCCGCCACGATCGCCGTCCTCGACGGGGTGCCCAAGGTCGGGTTGACCGGCACCGAACTGGACTTCGTGTGCGACCCGGCCAACGACCTGGTCAAGCTGTCGCGGCGGGACCTCGGCGCGGCCTACGCCCTCCGCAAGCAGGGTGCGACCACCGTCGCCTCCACCTCCGCCATCGCCAGCCAGGCCGGCGTGAACGTGTTCGCCACCGGTGGGCTCGGGGGTGTGCACCGGGGCGCACGCGAGACCTGGGACGTGTCCGCCGACCTGGACGTCGTGGCCACCACGCCGATCCTGGTCGTCTGCTCGGGCGTGAAGTCGATCCTCGACATCGCGGCCACCCTCGAACTGCTGGAGACCCGGTCGGTCCCCGTGCTGGGCTACCGGACCGACCAGTTCCCCGCCTTCTACCGCCGCGAGTCCGGGCACACCGTGCCGTGGCGGGTGGACGACCCCGAGCAGGCTGCGGCGGTCGTCGCGGCGCACTTCGGGCACGTGCCCGGTCGGTCCGGCGTGTTGCTGGCCAACCCCATCCCGGGTGAGTTCGAGATGGACCAGGACCTGCACGACCGGCTGCTGCGCGAGGGCCTGGAGAAGACCCGGGACGTGCACGGCAAGGACGTCACCCCGGCCCTGCTGGAGCACTTCCACACCGCCAGCGGCGGGGTCAGCCTGGACGCCAACGAGGCCCTGGTCCTGTCCAACGCCGCCCTGGCCGCCGAAGTCGCGGTGAAGCTGGCGGAGCTGCCAAAGCCCGCGGAGCAGGCGCAGTGACCTCGATCGTGGTCGTCGGGGACGCCGGGCTGGACGTGGTGGCCCGGCACTCCGGACCGATCGTCCACGGCGGCGACTCGCGGGCCAAGGTCACCATCGAGCCCGGTGGCGCGGGCGCGAACACCGCCGTGTGGTTGGCGGCGTGCGGCACGACGCCGACGCTGGTCGCGCGCGTCGGGGCGGACTCCGCCGGGCGGCAGGTGCACGCCGAGTTGACCGCCGCGGGGGTCCGGTGCGCCTTCGCCGTGGACACCGAGGCCGCGACCTGCTGTGTCGTCGTGCTGGTGGACGACACCGGGCAGCGCACGATGCTGCCCGACCGGGGTGCGAACGCCCGCTTCTCCCCCGCCGACCTCGATCCCGGTCTCCTGGCGGGCGTCAAGCACCTGCACCTGTCCGGGTACGTCCTCCTCGACGCGTCCTCGCGGCCCGCCGGCGTGGCGGCGTTGCGGGCGGCGCGTGAGGCCGGGCTCACGACGTCGGTGGACCCGCAGTCGGCGGCCCTGGTCTACGACGGGTTCCTGGACGACATCGCCGGCGTCGACCTGCTGCTGCCCAACACCGAGGAGCTGATCGCGCTCACCGGGTCACCCGAGCCCGCGTCCGCGAAGGCCCTGCTGGACGTCGTGGGCGCGGTCGCGCTCACCTCCGGGGAGAAGGGCGCGAGCTGGGTGGACCGGGCGGGTGTGGTGTCGGTGCCGGCGCGGGACGTGGAGTGCGTGGACTCGACGGGCGCGGGTGACGCGTTCGACGCCGGGTTGCTGGCGGCGTGGCTGACCGGCGCGTCCCGGGAGGAGTCGCTGGTCGGGGGCGTGCGCGCGGCGGCGCGAGCGGTGTCGCACGTGGGCGCGCAGCCCGTGGCGAGGACCCAGCCGGCGACCTGACCAGCCCCTCAGCCGACCCGAGCGGGTCTCAGCCGTCGATGACCTGGTGGTCGCGGGCTTCCAGGGCGCGGTGCTCCTTGACGAACCGACTGGCCTTCTCCGCCTTGCGCGGGGGCCGGTCGTTCGCGATGAGCACCGCCATCCACGGCAGCGGCACGGACAGCACGAGGAAAAACAGCGCGAGCCACCACGTCTGGTAGAAGACCATCGCCAGGGCCAGGCAGGGGATGCGGGCGCCCATCATGATCGCGTACTTGCGCTTGCGAGCGGCGTGCTGCTCCTCGTAGGAGGGCGCCGCTTCGGTGATCAGCACCGGGGTGCCGTCGCGCTCGTGGTCGACCATGTGTTCCATCGTCCCACTACGACGGCCCCGGCGACACCGTCAGGGGTGGTGTATTCGAGCACGCTCCCGCCCGCTGACCGTACGATCCGACCGTGGTGGCCCTTGATCGGCTGGTGGACGTGCTCGGCAGCCTGGGCACGCACCTGAGCTGCGCACCACGCGGCCGGGACGTCGAGCTGCGCGGCGTGGCCCTGCACGACCCGGCCGAGCCCAGCACCGCAGCCCCCGACGACGTCCTGCTGGGCCTGGGTGTGCCGTCCCCCACCGCAGCCGCCCGCCTGGTCGGCTCGACCAGCGCGGCGGCCGTCGTCCTGCACGGCCGACCGCCGCTGGACGAACGGGTGGTCGCGGCGGCCAAGCGCTCCGGCGCGGCGGTGCTGCTCGTGGAGCCCTCGGTGCCGTGGAGCCAGCTCGCCAACGTCGCCCAGACCCTCGTGCTGGGCGGGCGGCGCAAGGGTTCCGGCGACCTGTTCGCCGTGGCCGACGCCATCGCCGCCGTCGTCGGCGGCCCGGTCACCATCGAGGACCAGCAGTCCCGCGTGCTCGCCTACTCGTACCGGCAGCAGGGCGTGGACCAGGTGCGCGTGCAGACCATCCTGGGTCGGCGCGTGCCCGAGGAAGCCCGGCAGGCGTTGGACGAGTACGGCGTGTTCACCCACCTGTCCCGCAGCGACGAGCCGCTGTTCGTGCCCAAGCTCACCGACCAGCTGGGCGGGCGGCTGGTGGCCGCCGTCCGGGCGGGCCGGGAGCTCCTCGGCTCGGTCTGGGTGGAGGTGGACCGGGACGTCGACCCGTCCCGCCACGCGGCCCTGGCCGACGGGGCCCGCACCGCCGCCCTGCACCTGCTGCGCGCGCGGGCGTCGGCCGACCTGGAACGCCAGGCCGAGGCGGACCTGGTGATCGGCGCCCTGGACTCCGGCGCCAACCTGCCCCGCCTGGGCCTGCCCGCCACCGACCTGCGGGTGATCGCCGTGCAGGCGCACGCCGGCGAGGGCGAGCACGGCGCGGCCCTGCTGGCCTTCGAACGCGCCACCGCGGGCTTCGGCTGGTCCCGGCCGGGGCGCAGCGCGTTGTTCGGCAACGTCCTCTACACCGTGCTGCCGTGCGGCGACGACCCGGCCGCCGCCGTGGACTGGGTGCGCTCGCTGCGCCGGGAACTGCCGGCCGAGGTCGTGGTGGAGGCCGGCATCGGCGGCCGGGCCGAGGCCGCCCAGCTCCCCGCCTCCCGCCACGAGGCCGACGAGTGCCTGGCCCTGTCGACCGGCGAACCGGTCGTCTACGACCAGTCCTGGGCCCAGGTCCTGCTCCGCAGGCTGGCGGCAGCCGCGTCCGGCGGCCGGCTGCCGACCCGCGGCCCGGTCGCGGAGCTGGTGCGGCACGACGAGCAGCACGGGACCCACTACGCCGCCACCCTCCGCGCATGGCTGGCGGCTCAAGGGGACGCACGGGAGGCGGCACGGACCCTTTCGGTGCACCCGAACACGCTCCGGTACCGGATGCAGAAGATGGCGGAGGTGACCCCGTTGCCTTTGGAGGACCCGGACCAACGGCTCGCGATGTCCATCGCCCTGGCGATCCACACGAGAGGCCGCCACGCATTTCCGGGGTGAATTCTCTCAATTACCCGGTGCTTTTTCGGCTGTGGGAGAATTCGGCCGTGCTTCCTGATCTCTCCATCGAGTTGACCGCGCGGTTGCGTGGCGCGTTCCAGAACGCCGGTTACGACGCCGACGGTGTCGTGGACCTCCTCGGTCCCCAGGCCCACGCCGCCCTCGGCCGGGGCGAGCCGGAGGCCGCTCGGCGCGCCACCGCCGACGCCGGCGAGCTGGGCACGCTGGTCCGGCTCTTCCTGCTCGGCGACGCCGAGGAGCCCGCCGCCGTGCGCAAGGCGCTCGACGGGCTCGACCTCGACCAGGCCGTCGACGCGCAGGTCCTGGTCCGCGCCGGGGACCGGGTCAGGGCCGGGCTGGACGTCCGGCCCTACGGCGACGACGAGGGGTCCTGGTGGGTGATCGCCGACCTGGACTCCGAGCAGCGCGGCGGCCCCGTGCCGGCCGACCACGTGCTCGGCGTCGGGCACGCCTCGATCAGCCTGGCCCGCGCCACCTCCCGCCGGCCCGTGGAGACGTTGCTCGACCTGGGCACCGGCTGCGGCGTGCAGGCCCTCCACGCCAGCCGGCACGCGAAGAAGATCACCGCCACCGACCTGTCCGAACGGGCGTTGCGACTGGCCCAGGGCACGTTCCGGATCAACGAGGTCGACGTCGAACTCCGCCAGGGCGAGTGGTTCGCGCCGCTGCGCAACCGGCGGTTCGACCAGGTCGTGTGCAACCCGCCGTTCGTGGTCGGGCCGCCGCGCGTGGACTACGTCTACCGGGACTCCGGCCTCGGCGGGGACGACGCCAGCGCGCTGGTCGTCCGCCAGCTCCCGTCGTTCCTGAACGAGGGCGGGGTCGGGCAGCTGCTCGGCTCCTGGCTGCACCGGCGCGGCGAGGACTGGGCGGACCGGGTGTCCGGGTGGCTGCCGCGCAACGTCGACGCGTGGTTCGTCCAGCGCGACGTCGCCGACCCGACCCTCTACGTCGGGACGTGGCTGCGGGACGCGGGCGTGGACCCGCGCTCGGACGAGGGACGGGCCAAGGCGTCCGCGTGGCTGGACTGGTTCGCCGAGAACGACGTCGAGGGCATCGGGTTCGGGTTCGTCACCATGCGCCGCACCGACGCCGCGCACCCCGAGGTCGTGTGCGAAGACCTGCGCCACGCCTACGACGACCCGCTGGGGCCGGAGTCGGCGGCCTGGCTGGACCGCGTCGAATGGCTGCGCACGCACGACAACGACGCCGTGCTGGCCACCAGGTTCACCGTGCCGGAGACCGTGCTGCTGGAGGAGGTTTCCGCGCCCACGGAGGACGGCTGGGAGTCGATCGTGCGCCGGCTGCACCGCACCGACGGCCCCGGCTGGCAGCACGAACTGGACGAGACCGCCGCGCGGCTGCTCGCCGGTTTCCGGGGCGCCCTGCCGCTCGAAGACCTGATCACGCTGCTGGCCTACGCCAACGACATCTCCGCCGACGACCTCGCCGCCGCCGCGCTGCCGGTCGTCCGGGAGCTGGTGCGGCACGGCATGGTGGTGCCGGCGTGAGAGCGGTCGTGGCGCGGGTCGCCGAAGCCGAGGTGACCGTGGACGGGGAACGCGTGGGCGCGATCGACGAGCCGGGACTGCTGGTCCTGCTCGGCGTCCACGTGGACGACACGGACGCCAAAGCCCCTCTGATGGCCCGGAAACTGCACGAGTTGCGCATCCTCCGCGACGAGGAGTCCTGCGCCACGACCGGCGCACCCCTGCTTGTTGTGAGCCAATTCACACTCTACGGGGAGACACGGAAGGGTCGGCGGCCGTCCTGGACGGCCGCCGCCCGGCCCGAGCACGCGGAGCCGTTGGTCGACGCGGTCGTGCGGGAACTGCGCCAGAAGGGTGCTCGCGTGGAAACCGGGCGGTTCGGGGCGATGATGTCGGTGCGGAGTGTGAACGACGGTCCCTTCACCGTGTTGGTGGAACTCTAGATCCTTCTCAGCCAAATCTCAGGATTCGTGGCGCAACCGCTGTGACGGCAGTGACGTCTCTCAGATCGGGGAGGCGGGAACCATTTCGCACCGGCGAACGTTTCCCCCGATGACAGCCGAAAGGCAACCTCGCGCAGCGCAGCGCGGGATGCGTGACCGCACTGCCAGCCCGCGACAAGGGGGAGGGAGCTCCATGACCGTCCCGAAGGTCCTCGACCGCGAGGTCGAGAGCGACACGACCACCACGAGCGCCGAGTTCGACCTCGACGCCCAGGGCCCGGCCGCCGACCTGGTTCGGGTGTACCTGAACGGGATCGGGAAGACAGCGCTGCTCACCGCGGCCGAGGAAGTGGAACTCGCGAAGCGGATCGAGGCGGGGGTCTTCGCTCAGCACATGCTCGAAACGGCCGCGAACCTGTCGGCCACGCGCAAGGGGGAACTGCGCCAGTTGATCCGCGACGGCCACGTCGCGAAGAACCACCTGCTCGAAGCGAACCTGCGGTTGGTCGTTTCGCTGGCCAAGCGGTACACCGGCCGCGGAATGCCGCTGCTGGACCTGATCCAGGAGGGGAACCTGGGTCTGATCCGCGCGGTGGAGAAGTTCGACTACACCAAGGGCTTCAAGTTCTCGACCTACGCCACGTGGTGGATCCGCCAGGCGATCACCCGGGGAATGGCGGACCAGGGCCGCACCATCCGGCTGCCCGTCCACCTCGTGGAACAGGTCAACAAGCTGGCGCGGATCAAGCGCGACCTGCACCAGCAGCTGGGCCGCGAGGCGACCCACGACGAACTGGCCAAGGAATCCGGTCTGACGCCGGACAAGGTGGCCGACCTGCTCGACCACGCGCGCGACCCGGTGAGCCTGGACATGCCGGTCGGCACCGAGGAGGACGCCCCGCTGGGCGACTTCATCGAGGACTCCGACGCGACCGACGCGGAGAGCGCCGTCATCTCCGGCCTGCTCCAGGATGACCTGCGCCGCGTGCTGGCCACGCTGGAACCGCGCGAGCAGGCGGTGATCCGGCTGCGCTACGGCCTGGAGGACGGCCAGCCGCGCACGCTGGACCAGATCGGCAAGCAGTTCAACCTGTCCCGCGAGCGGGTGCGCCAGATCGAGCGCGAGGTCATGGCCAAGCTGCGCCAGGGCGAACGCGCCGCCAAGCTGCGCGCTTACGCCAGCTAGTGATCGCCGCCACCGGCCGGTGCGTGCGGGCTGCGCCGGCCGGTGGGGCGAGTCACCCGTTCAGCCGGGTTGACTTGTGACGCCGATCACGGCACGGTCGCGTGTTAGTCGCGTGTCACACAAGCTTCGCGACACCTCCGCCCCATTTCGCGGGGATGTCGCACTCTGAGGAAGGTCGGGGCGGTCGGGGGCCGGCCCGGCCTTCCGCATTTCGGGGGGAGCTTTGCGGCACCCCGACGCGAATCACACCACGGCGACGCGGTCGGAGTGCCCGGTGCGGTATAGGTTCGTCGGAACCCGAACGCGCGCAAGGGAGCCCGCGACGTGCCCGCAGTGCCCACCACAGCTTTCGAGTACACCGACGTCCTGCCCCTCGGCCCGGACACCACCACGGAGTACCGCCTGGTCACCCCGGACGGCGTCTCCGTGGTCGAGGCCGCCGGTCGGACGTTCCTCCAGGTCGAGCCGTCGACGTTGACGATGCTGGCCAAGGAGGCCATCCGCGACATCCAGCACCTGCTGCGCTCGTCGCACCTCAAGCAGCTGCGCGCGATCGTCGACGACCCCGAGGCCAGCGGCAACGACCGGTTCGTCGCGATGGACCTGCTGCGCAACGCGTGCATCTCCGCCGGCGGCGTGCTGCCGATGTGCCAGGACACCGGCACGGCGATCGTCATGGGCAAGCGCACCGAGTCCGTCCTGACCGGCGGCACGGACGCGGAAGCCCTGTCGCGCGGCATCTTCGAGGCCTACCAGGAGCTCAACCTGCGGTACTCGCAGATGGCCCCGGTCAGCTTCTGGGACGAGAAGAACACCGGCACCAACTTGCCCGCGCAGATCGACCTGTTCTCCGCGCCCGGCACGGAACCCAAGTACGAGTTCCTGTTCATGGCCAAGGGCGGCGGTTCGGCCAACAAGACGTTCCTGTACCAGGAGACCAAGGCGCTGCTGAACCCCGCGCGCCTGGCCCGGTTCCTGGACGAGAAGCTGCGCTCGCTGGGCACCGCCGCGTGCCCGCCGTACCACCTGGCCGTGGTCGTCGGCGGCCTGTCCGCCGAGCAGAACCTGAAGGTCGCCAAGCTCGCGTCCGCCCGGTACCTGGACCACCTGCCCACCGAGGGTTCCGCCGCGGGCCACGCGTTCCGGGACGTCGACCTGGAGCAGCAGGTGCTGGAGCTGACCCGGAACTTCGGCATCGGCGCGCAGTTCGGCGGCAAGTACTTCTGCCACGACGTCCGCGTGATCCGCCTGCCCCGGCACGGCGCGTCCTGCCCGGTCGGCATCGCGGTGTCGTGCTCTGCGGACCGCCAGGCCAAGGCGAAGATCACGCCCGAGGGCGTGTTCCTGGAGCAGCTGGAGCGCGACCCGGCGCAGTTCCTGCCGGACGTGCAGGGCGAGGACCTGTCCGACGAGGTGGTCCGGATCGACCTGACCCGCCCGATGGCGGAGATCCGCGAGACCCTGTCGAAGCTGCCGGTGAAGACCCGCGTGTCGCTGACCGGTCCGCTGGTGGTGGCCCGCGACATCGCGCACGCCAAGATCAAGGAACGCCTCGACGCGGGCGAGCCCATGCCGCAGTACCTGAAGGACCACCCGGTGTACTACGCCGGTCCGGCGAAGACGCCCGAGGGCTACGCGTCCGGTTCGTTCGGCCCGACCACGGCCGGGCGCATGGACTCCTACGTCGAGCAGTTCCAGGCGGCCGGCGGCTCGATGGTGATGCTGGCCAAGGGCAACCGGTCGGCGCAGGTCACCAACGCGTGCAAGTCGTACGGCGGCTTCTACCTCGGCTCGATCGGCGGCCCGGCCGCCCGGCTGGCGCAGGACTGCATCCGCAAGGTCGAGGTGCTGGAGTACCCCGAGCTGGGCATGGAGGCGGTCTGGAAGATCGAGGTGGAGGACTTCCCGGCGTTCATCGTGGTGGACGACAAGGGCAACGACTTCTTCGCCGAGACCTCCGCGCCGACCTTCCAGATCACCTTCCGGAAGTAGCCGCGAGGCCGCCGTCGGCTTGTCGCGGCGCCTTTCCCGCCGATCAGCTCTTCCGATCGGCGGGAAAGGGGGCGCGACAAGCCGACCTCCAGGGCGGCCTCGCCGCCGCGACGGAGTCGCGGCCATCCAACACAGTCAGCGCGGCCACCACACGCGGGCGTCGGTGGTCGGCAGGCCGCGCAGCAGGGTGCCGCGTGGGGCGGTGCTGAGCAGTTCCAGGACCCACGCGGTCTCGGCGGGGTGGATCGGGGCGGTCAGGGCGGTGCGGATCGTCTGGTTCGCGCACCCCAGGTCGGCCAGCGTGCGGCCCAGTTCCGGGGCGGCGGTCGGGTCACGGTCGGCGATCGCCCGGTCCAGGAGCTTGCCCACGGCCAAGGGTTCCAGCCAGGCCGGGTCGACGGCGGCGGCGAGGGTGCGTTCCGCCTGGTCGACCATCGCCCGCCAGTCGGTCCACGGGAAGTCCGATCCGCGCATCCGCGTGCTGTAGAGGTCGGCGCCGTCGAACGCCGTGATGTCCTTGTGCACGCTGAAGTTGCCGTCCACGTCCCGGTGCCACACGACGGCGTGGCGCCGGTAGTCGGCGCGGCCGGCGATGTCCTCGGCGTCGGGCCAGTAGCCCTCGGCCTCGGCCGGCTTGAGGCCGGTGAAGGCGGCGTGCAGCAAGGACTCGATGGTCGCCAGGTCGTCGTACGCGCTGACCACCAGGAACCGGCTCAGCAGCGCCAGACCGGGGCCGGGGTGGCGCAGGTCGGGCTCCAGCAGGGCGGCGGCCCGGCACACCAGGTCCAGCTCGTCCCAGCGCAGGGCGTGCGGGTGGAAGTGGGCCTCGTCGGACCAGCCCACGGTGACCGGCTCGTCCGCGCCCGGGACCCGCAGGCCCAGGTCGAAGTACGAGTCGCTGATGTCCAGGTCCAGCGAGAACCCGCCGCCCACGGGGAAGGACAGGACGTGGCTGTCTTCGTCGAAGTACTCGTCGTAGCCCTCGAAGTCCTCCTCGAAGCAGTACATCGCCCAGAACTTCGGGTCGGCGAGGCCGGTCTTCAACGCGTCGGGGATCGGCACCCGCCGAATGCTAGAAGATCACCTGATCGGGTGTCAGGCGGTGTCCTCACGGGACTCCAGGACGATCCGGCGGTCACCCAGCGGGGCGTCCAGGGTGACGTTCAGCGGGACGTCGTACAGCTCTTGGGTGCACACGCCGTCGTTGGGCGGGTAGTAGGTCGTCACGAGCGTGATCCGAACCTGGTCGGCGGCCTGCGCGGCGACCTCGGCGGACGCCCGCTTGCACCCGCCGGCCAGGCCGATCACGCGCAGAGTGCGCCCATCGGCGGAGGCCTGGACTTCCTTCTTGTACAGCTCGGACAGCGTGCTGCCGTCGACCCGCTCGGCCGGCACCACCGTGGGACCGCCCGGCAACGGCTCAGCGCTCGACTGCGGCGGCGGCTGGACCGGCTCGGACGGCGATGACAACGTTGTCGAAGGCGATGACGGTGCCGTGGTGGTCGATCCAGCGGTGGACGAGCCGGGCGCAAAGGAGGGCGTGCCGGTGGTGCAGCCGGCCAGGGCGAGGGCCGCGAGGGCGACGGCGAACCTTCTCATAGCCGTAGGACGGTACTTCGGGGCGCAAGGGTTGCAAGCGGTGCCCGGCCGACGGGGCTGTGTTGGATGGCGCCGCCTCCGGCGTCGCGGCGAGGCCGCCCGAAAGTCGGCTTGTCGGGCCGCTCTTCGCGCCGATCGGAAAAGCTGATCGGCGCGAAGAGCGGCCCGACAAGCCGACGCGGCCTCGCGACCGGGCACCAGGGAGGTGGAACGTTGGTCCCGCCGCACCCGCGGCGGGCGTCAAGGGGTCACTGCTGGTCCTGGCGCGTGGTCAGCACGACCGAGCGCTCGCCCAACGGCGCGTCGAGCTTGGCCGTCAGCGGCGGGTACCGGATGTCCATCGTGCAGATCTGCGCGTCCTTCGGCGTGGTCTCCACGATGACGACCTTCACCACCTGCGGACCCTGCTCGGTGACCTCCATCGTCGCCTTGCCGCAGCCCGCTTCCTGCGCGATCAGGCCGATGGTGCTGCCGTCGCCCTCGGTCCAGACGGTGCGCGGCCGGTCCTCGGGGACGGCGGCGGCGTCGATCTTCGCCTTGGGCACCTCCTTGGCGCCCGCCGGCACGGGGCTCTCGAACTCCGGTTCCTGCGACGAGGACGTGGTGCTCGCCTCGGTGGTCAGCGTGGGGCCGCTGTTGCCCGGCGCGACCGACGGCTGGGTCGAAGCGCAGGCGGTCAGCAGGAGCAGCGCGCCTGCGCCGATGACGGTTCCTAGGCTTCTCATGTGAACAGGACGGAGCCGCCCGAGCACCGGGTTGCTCCGCCCTTTTCACAGTTACCCGTTCAGGTGACTCCGGACGCCGTGGACGGCGTGCCGCAGGGCGTCCAGCCTGGCCGCCGACGCGAGTCCGGCGTGGTAGACGTGGAACTCCGAGGCGCCAGCGTCGGCGTACCGGAGCCACTCCGCCAACAACTCGTCACCATCGGCGGCACGCGGCGGCAGGCCCAGCACGTACGCGGCCGTGCGCACGTCGAACGCGCGCAAAGCCTCGATCGCGGGCACGGCCACCTCCGGCCCCGGCCAGCACGTCAACGTCAGCACGTCCACGTCCGCGCCGACCCCGTCCGCGACCGTGGCGAACGGCCCGGTGCCCCACGGATCGGCGGTCGCGTGCACGACCACCCGCACACCCCCGGCGAGTGCCACCAACTCCCTCCGCAGGTCACGCGACACGGCGGTCCGCACCGCCCGGACCGCCGACGCCGACTCCCCCAGCGCCTCCTCGACCGACGCCGCGCCACCGTCGACCCCGGCCCGCACCGCCTCGGCGGTCCCGGCGGGGTACCGATCGGCGCAGATCGAGCAGAAGCACAGCGACAACAACTTCTGCTGCTCCGGACTCCAGTCCGTGCCATCGGTCTTCTCGTGGTGACCGCCGTGCACGAACCCCAACGGCCCGCACGCCTCCAGCACCACCCCGTCCGGCTGCCCCAACTCCAGCACCTCGGACACCAGCGCCCGCGCGTACTCCACCACATCGGGTTGCGCCGGGCACAGCGCGTACGGATAAGCGTCACCGAAAGCGTTGCGCACCACGACATCGGGGTGCAGGTCGCCGAGCAGGCTGCTGTGCGTGAGCACGGTCCACGCGTACACCGGCAGCCCGGCCGCCTTCAGCGCGTCCGACGCGGGACGGTACGAGTCGGGAGCCCACGGCGGCGACGCGGGCACCAGCCGGCCGAACTTCGACTCCCGCACCGGCAGGTAGAACGCCGCGTGCCGCGCGTCGACCAGCCGGTGCGAGGGGTGGAACGGTGTCGCGGCCCGCACGGTGTGGTACGCCGCCGCGAGGGCCACCGCGTCCACGCCGAGCCCGGAAATCCTTGCCACAGCGGAAGGATCACCGACGATGTCCCACGGGTAGACGTGGACGACGGTCGTCACCACCGGGGGCGCTTCCTCTCGTAGGACGGGTCGTGCTGCTGCATGTACCCGGTGTCGTCGCGCTGCACGAGCCCGCACTTGACGTAGTTCTCGGCCAGCCGCGCCAACGCGTCCCGGTCCAGCTCGACACCCAGCCCCGGACCGGATGGCACCGGCAGAGCACCATCCACAAAGGACAGAGGCGACACCAGCACGTCGTCCGCCGAGTTCCACGGGTAGTGGGTGTCGCAGGCGTAGTTCAGGTTCGGCGTGGCGGCGGCGAGGTGGGTCATGGCCGCCAGGCTGATGCCCAGGTGCGAGTTGGAGTGCATGGACAGCCCGATGCCGAACGTCCGGCAGATCGCGGCCAGCTCCTTGGACCGCGACAACCCGCCCCAGTAGTGGTGGTCGGACAGGATCACCTGCACCGCCCCCAGTTCCACCGACCGCGCGATGTGCTCGAACGCCACCACGCACATGTTCGTGGCCAGCGGCAGCGGTGACGACCGGGCGACCTCGGCCATGCCGGGGATCTCCGGCGACGGGTCCTCCAGGTACTCCAGCACCCCGTCCAGCTCCGCGGCGACCTTCAGCGCCGTCGCGGGCGTCCAGGCCGCGTTGGGGTCCAGCCGCAGCGGGTGGTCCGGGAAGGCCGCCCGCAGCGCCCGGATCGCCTCGATCTCCTCCTCCGGCGGGAACACCCCGCCCTTGAGCTTGATCGACCCGAACCCGTGCCGCTCCACCAGCAGCCGCGCCTGCGCCACGATCCCGTCGGCGTCCAAGGCCTCGCCGAACTCGTCCGGCTCGGCGCCCGGGTGGGCGGCCCACTTGTAGAACAGGTAGGCGCTGTACGGCACGGCGGACCGCACCGCGCCGCCCAGCAGGTCCACCACCGGTCGCCCGAGGGCCTTGCCCCGGATGTCCCAGGTGGCGACCTCGAACGCGGCGAACACGCGGTCCACAGTGGACTCGGCGGTCAGCTTGCCGGTCAGGCCGTGCCGGTCGGACCCGGTCTCCCCGCCCAGGGCGGTGGTGACGCGGGCGTGCAGGCCGTTGAGGTCGTGGACGTCCAGGCCGGCCAGCGCGGGCGCGACCGTGCGCAGCCGGTTCAGGTGCCCGATGTCGCCGTAGGTCTCGCCCAGGCCGGAAATGCCCTCGTCGGTGTGCACCTCGACGATCGTGCGCAGCGCCCACGGTTCGTGGCAGCCCACGGAGTTCAGCAGCGGCGGGTCCCGGAAGGCGACGGGGATCAAATCGACCGAGGTGATCTTCACGCCGCCAGCTCCCTTCCGGCCGCGACGATCTTCTCCAGTTCCGCCAGGTGCTCGTCGGTCGGGTCCAGCAGCGGCGGGCGCACGCCGCCCACATCGAGGCCGGTGGCCCTCACGGCCGCCTTCACCAGCGCCACCGCGTACCCCGGGACCTGGTCGCGCAGCTCGACGAACGGCCGGTAGAACTCGGTGAGGTAGCGGCGGACCAGGGCGTCGTCGCCGTCCTGCACGGCCTGGTAGAAGCCCAGCGAGATCTCCGGCGCGAAGCAGAACACCGCCGAGGAGTACAGCTCCACGCCGATGCCCCGGTAGGCGGGCACGGTCAGCTCCGCGGTGGGCAGGCCGTTGAAGAACTGGAACGGCTTGTCCACCGCCGCCCGGACGGCCAGCACGATGCGCTGCAACAGGTCGATGTCGCCCAGGCCGTCCTTGAACCCGACCACCGTGGGCAGCGACGCCACCTCCACCGCGGTCTGCGGCGTGAACACGGCGTTGTTGCGCTGGTAGACGATCAGCGGCAGCTCGGTCGCGCCCGCCACCTCGGTCACGTACCGGACCAGGCCGCGCGGCGGGTTGGTCACCAGGTACGGCGGCAGGAGCAGCAGCCCGTCCGCGCCGGCGTCCCGAGCCGCCCGCGCACACGCCTTCGCCACCGGCAGCGGACCGCCCGCGCCCGCGAACACCGGCACTCGCCCGGCGGTCGCCTCGACCGCCACGGTCACCGCGCGCTCGAACTCCGCGAGGTCCAGGGCGTGGAACTCGCCGGTGCCGCACGCGACGAACACCCCGCCCGCGCCCGCCGCCACCCCGCGCTTCACGTGCTCGGCCAGCACGTGCTCGGCGACGGCTCCGTCCGGGTCGAACGGCGTCACCGGGAAGAACAGCACCCCATCCAGTTGCATACCGACCTTCATCCCTTGATCGCTCCGGTGGTGATCCCACGCAGGAAAGACTTTTGCAGCGACAGGTACACGAGCAGGCTCGGCACCAGCGCCAGCAGCGCGCCGGCCAGCACGATGCCCGGCCCCACCTGGTCGTCGGAGCGCAACGACAGCAGGGCGACGGTCAGCGTGTAGTCGGACGGGTCGGTGGCCACGATCAGCGGCAGCAGGTACTGCTCCCAGATCATGTTGAACCCGAACACGGCGACCACGCCCAGCGCGGGCTTGCACAGCGGGAGGATGATCTGCGCGAAGACCCGCAGCTCCCCCGCGCCGTCCACGGTCGCCGCCTCCTCGATCTCCACCGGGATCTCCTTCATGAACTCGGTCATGACGAAGATGGAGAAACCCCAGGCCCCGAGGGGCAGGATCACGCCCAGCAGCGTGCCCTTGAGGCTGATGTGCAGCAGCGGGAGGTCGCCGATCACCAGCGACAGCGGGATGGCGATCACCTCCTCGGGCAGCATCATGGTGGTGAGCACGGCCAGCAGGACGACCGCCTGGCCGCGGAACTTCTTGCGCGCCAACGCGTACGCGGCGAACACGCTGACCGACAGCTGGAGCAGCAGCGCGCCGCCGGCGATGATCAGCGAGTTGCCCAGGTAGTGCCAGATCCGGTTCTCGCCGGCCGCCTGGAAGTTGTCCAGCGACGGGTTGTCGGGCACCACCGACAGCCTGGTCGGGTCGGGGTTGTCGTCGAACGCGCCGGAGAAGATCGTCAGCAGCGGCCCGGTGAAGAACAGGACCGCGCCGACGCACAGCAGCACCCGCACGCCCCGCGACACCCACGCCGACCGGTCGGAGCGCCAGCCCAGCGCGGTCTCGCACTTCTGCGCTGTGCTCATGACGCCTCCGCTGGGAAACGTACGTCGGCGTGGCTCACGCTTTCCTCCTCCGGTACAGCTGCACGGTCACTGTGAGCGCGAACGTGATGAGGAACAGCAGCACCGATCCCGCCGATGCGATGCCGAGTTCGTTGCGCTCGAACGCCACGGAGAACACGCGGGTCATCCACACGTCGGTCGACCCTGCCGGGCCACCGCCGGTGAGCACGTAGACCTCGGTGAACGTGCGCAACCCGCGGATGGCCGCCAGGGTCAGCAGGATCGTCACCACGGGCCGCAGCGCGGGCAGCGTGACGTACCGGATGCGTTGCCACGTCGAGGCCCCGTCGATCTCGGCGGCCTCGTACTGCTGCCGGTCGATGCCCGCCAGGCCGGCCAGGATCAGCACCATGTCGTAGGGCGCGCCCTTCCAGATGCCCACCGCCATCACCGACCACAGCGCGGAGTCCGGGCTGTCCAGGAAGGCCACCGGGCCGAGCCCGACGAAGGACAGGACGTTGTTGATGAACCCTTCCGGGGCCGGGTAGTACAGCAGCCGCCAGATCTCGCCGATCACGGCCGTGGCCGCCACCACGGGCAGGAACACCGCCGAGCGCACGAACCACAGCGACCGGGCGTGCCCCTCCAGCAGGAGCGCCAGCGCGAACCCGATCAGCATCGCCCCGGCCGTCTGGCCCGCCGCGAGCAGGAACGTCCGGCCGATGGCCGAGCGGAACCGGTCGTCGCCGAGGATGCGGACGTAGTTGTCCATGCCCACGAACAGGTCGCCCAGGAACGGCCGCACCTGGAACAGGCTCAGCCGGATGCCCTCCGCCATCGGCACGTACTTGAAGACCACGAACAGCAGCAGGGCGGGGGCCAGGAACAGCCACGGGGTGGCGCCCGTGAGGCGGCGCTTGCGTCGCCGCCCCACGGGGTGGGGGCCGAGAGCACCGCCGCCGTTGGCCGTCGCCCCCACGTCTTCACGGGCGGTGTGGACCGCCGTCACCTGGCCATGCCTTGCGCCTGGAGTTCCTTCTTCAGGTTCTCGGCGAGCTCGCCCAGGTCGCCCCGCACGTCGGTGGAGCAGGTGGCGAAGATGCCGTTGAGGCCCTCGGCGGTCTGCTGCCGGAACGGCTGGAAGTTCGGCAGGCTCGGGAACGGCTTCGCGTTGTCCTGGTAGAGCTTGGCGACGGTGTTCCAGCGGGCGTCGTTGTAGACGGTCTGCACGTCCACGTTCTTGTTGACCGGCAGGCGCACCACCGGCTGCGTCTCGCCCTTCATGCCGGCCTCCTGCGCGCCCGCGCCGATCAGGAACTCGGCGAGCTTCTTCTGGTCGGCCACGCGCGGCGACCCGGCCATGAGGTAGACGTTCTCGCCCTCGGCCAGCGAGCCCACGCCCGCCGGGCCGGCCGGCGGCGCGACCACCTCGTACTTGTCCTTGCCCAGCTTCTGGTCGAAGCGGCCGAACATGTACGGGCCGGTGTGGTAGATCCCGGCCTTGCCGGACTCGAAGAACGCGTGGGCGTCGTTGGTGTTGAGCGTGAGCGCGCCGGGCACGACGACCTTGCTGTCGCAGAACAGGCCGCGGATCCACTCGACGGCTTTGACCGACTCCGGCGAGTCGATGGCCACGGAGTACTTGTCGCCGTCGGCCTTCACGATGTCGCCACCGGCTTGGAGCAGGTAGCTCGACGCCCACCAGGCCAGGTAGCCGCGGTCGGTGGTGCCGGGCACCAGCACGCCGTAGGTGTTGGCCTGGCCGTCGCCGTCCGGGTCCTGCGTGGTGAACGCGGTGGCGAGGTCGGCCAGGTCGGCCCAGGTCTTCGGCAGCGGCTTGCCGAGCTTCTCCCGCCAGTCCTTGCGGATCAGGGTGACGAACGACTGCGCGGAGAACGGGACGCCGTAGTACTTGCCGTCCGCGCCCCGGGCGCTGTCCCAGGCCCGTTCGACGATGTCCCCGCCGCCGGCGATGGAGTTGCGGTCCAGTTCGGGGACCAGGCCCTGCTGGACGAGCGTGCCGAGCGAGCCGGTGTCGTTGATGATCACGTCCGGCAGGTCCTTGGACGCCGCGCGCTGCTGGAGCTGCTTCTCGAAATCGGTGAAGATGGGTTTGTAATCGACCTTCACCCCGGTTTTCTGCTCGAAATCCGCGAAAAGTTTCGCGTAGACCTTCGCGGGCGCTTCGGTACTGCGCGTCCACACCTCGAAGGGCGCATTCGGGTCCTGCTGGACTTGAGCCCCGCCGGACGCGGACGAGCCGCAGGCGGAGGTGACGAGTCCCACGACGGCCAGCGCAGCGGCAGCGGTGACGGACCGGCGGGATGTTCTCATGAGCAGTCTCCTGTGTTCACATGTGTGAAATGGAGTCGTACTTGTGAACGTGATGGCCGGACTGTAAGAATCGCCGCTACGACGTGTCAAGAAGCGCGTCTCAAGGATTCACCGGGGAGGACAGGTGACTGGACCCGCGTCACCCGCACGGCCGAACGCGGTCAAATCGGCCGACCGGACGGTGGAGTTGCTGGAGGTGCTGTCGGGGTCGGACCGCCCGCTGACGCTGACCGAGCTGCACCGCGAGCTGAGCTACCCCAAGTCGAGCCTCTACATGCTGTTGCAGACGCTCGTCGCGCGCGGCTGGGTCGAGCTGGACACGACCCGCGGCACCTACGGCATCGGCGTGCGCGCCCTCCTCGTGGGCACCTCCTACCTGGACCACGACCCGGTCGTGCAGGTCGCGATCCGCGTGATGGAGCAGGTGCGCCGCGAGATCAACGAGACGGTCCACCTGGCCCGCCTCGACGGCGCGGACGTGGTCTACCTGGCCAGCCGGGAGTCCGAGCACCACCTCAGGGTCGTCTCGCGCGTGGGTCGCCGCCTGCCCGCGCACTCGACGTCCCTGGGCAAGGCGCTGCTGGCCGCCCGCACGCCGCAGGAGGTGGACGCCATCCTGCCGGTGAAGCTGGAGCCGCTGACGGAGAACACCGTCGTGGACCGGGGCGCGCTGCACGCCCAGCTGGCCGGGTTCCGGTCGGTGGGGTACGCCCACGAGCGCGAGGAGAACACGCCCGGCCTGGGCTGCTTCGCGGTCGCCCTGCCCTACCGCTCACCGGTCCTGGACGCCATGAGCTGCTCGGTGCCGCTGGGTCGGTTGACCCCTGAGCACGAGAAGCAGGTGGTGGAAGCCCTTCTGCACGCCGCTCGAACCATCACCGAACTGCTTCGCCAGTTCGGGCGGGTCTGACTCACCTAGCCGCGAAAGGTTCTCGTTGTGACCCAACGCATTCTGATCACCGGGTCGGCCGGTGTGGTGGGCACGCTGATGCGCACCCGCCTCGCCGCGCCCGACCGCGTCCTGCGGCTGCTGGACGTCGGCGAGCAGCCGCCGGCCGCCGAGGGCGAGGCCGTCGAGGTGGTGCGGGCCTCGGTGACCGACCAGGCCGCGATGGACGCGGCGTGCGAGGGCGTCGACGCCGTGATCCACCTCGGCGGGCACAGCCTGGAACAGCCGTGGGCGCAGATCCTCGACGTCAACATCAACGGCACGCACGTGGTGCTGGAGGCCGCGCGCCGCAACGGGGTCCGCCGGGTCGTGCTGGCCAGTTCCAACCACGCGGTCGGGTTCTACGAGCGGTCCTCGGGCGAAGCCGGGGACTACCTGTTCCCGCAGCCGGACACGTACTACGGCGTGAGCAAGGTGGCGTTGGAGGCACTGGGCAGCCTCTACGCGAGCCGGTACGGCATGGACGTCGTCGCGGTCCGCATCGGGTCGTGCTTCGAACGGCCCAAGGACGCCCGGATGCTGGCCACCTGGCTGTCCCCCGACGACGGGGCGCGGCTGTTCGAGGCGTGCCTGTCGGCGCCCTCGCCCGGGTTCCGGGTGGTGTGGGGCGTCTCGGACAACACCCGCCGCTGGTTCTCCCTCGACGAGGCCCGCGCGCTGGGCTACGAACCGAAGGACGACTCGGAGGTGTTCGCCGCGGACGTGCCCGAGGGCGACCCCGAGTCGTTGGCGCACAAGTACCTGGGTGGCATGTGGTGCGGACCGGAGTTCGACACGGCCGTGAAGGAGGCGGGTCGGTGACCGTCGTGCAGGGCTACAACCCCCGGACCGGCGAGCCGTTCGGCGACCCCGTCCCCGAGACCACCGACGAACAGGTGGACGTGCTGGCGCGGGCCGGGGCGGCGGCGTTCCCGGCCTGGTCGGGGCTGCTCTCGGCGGAGCGCGCGGACGTGCTGGAGCGCGTGGCCGACGCCCTGGACGGCTCGGCCGAGTCGCTGGTCGCCGTGGCGGACGCGGAGACCGCGCTGGGCGTGCCCCGGCTGAGCGGCGAGCTGAAGCGCACCACCAACCAGCTGCGGCTGTTCGCGGAGGTGCTGCGGGAGGGCAGCTACGTCGAGGCGGTGCTGGACTCGGCGGACCCGGGCACCGTCCCGCCCCGGCCGGTGCTGCGGCGAGTGCTGCGCCCGCTCGGGACGGTCGCGGTGTTCTCGGCGTCGAACTTCCCGTTCGCGTTCTCGGTCGCGGGCGGGGACACGGCGTCCGCGCTGGCCGCCGGGTGCCCGGTGGTCGTGAAGGCGCACCCGGCGCACCCCGCGACGTCCCGGGAGACCGCGCGCGTGGTCGCGTCCGTCGTGCCGGACGGGGTGTTCGGGATCGTGCACGGGACCTCGGCGGGTGTGACGCTGGTCCAGCACCCCGCGGTGAAGGCCGTGGGGTTCACCGGGTCGACCGCCGGCGGTCGGGCGCTGTTCGACCTCGCGCAGGGCCGGCCGGACCCGATCCCGTTCTACGGCGAGCTGGGCAGCGTGAACCCGGCCGTGGTGCTGCCGGGCGCGGCGGCGGCGCGGGCCGAGGAGGTGGCGACCGGGTTCGCCGCGTCCCTCACCCTCGGGGTGGGGCAGTTCTGCACCAACCCAGGGCTGCTGTTCGCCCCCGAGTCGCTGGTGCCGGCGCTGGTCGCGGCGGTCGACGGGACGACCGGCGGCGCGATGCTCAACGAGCGGATGGCGGATTCCTACCGGTCGGGCACGGAGGAGTTGGCGGCCTCGGGGCTGGCGAAGCAGGTCGCCTGCGGATCGGCGCCCGAGGACGGGTTCAGCGCGGCCCCGAAGCTGTTCGAGGTGCCGCTGGAGGTGTTCGCGGACAACGTGGCGGAGCTGACCGAGGAGCACTTCGGGCCGGCCGGGATCGTCGTCACCTACCGCGACCCGGCGGCGCTGCCCGAGGTGCTGCGCGGGCTGCCGGGGACGCTCACCGGGACCGTGCACGCCTCGGACGACGAGCACGAGCTCGCCGGAGCCGTCGCGGCGGCCCTGGAGGGCGTGGCCGGGCGGTTGATCTTCAACGGCTGGCCGACCGGGGTGGCGGTGGCGTGGGGCATGCACCACGGCGGCCCCTGGCCCGCCACCACCAACCCGCTGCACACCTCGGTGGGCGCGACGTCCATCCGCCGGTGGCTGGCGCCGGTGACCTACCAGTCGTGGCCCGACGCCCTGCTGCCGGCGGAGCTGCGCGACGCCAACCCGTTGGGCATCCCGCGCCGCGTGGACGGCGTGTTGGGCGTCCACTGACGGCTTTTGTGCAGGCCCGGACGCGTCGGTTTGGCGCGTCCGGGCCTGGTCACTCCTTGGCGTCCGGGTCCCACGGGTCCCCGGGGACCGGGATGATGGCGTGCTTGTACCGCCAGGTCGTCCCGGCTCTGCCGCCGAAGCACTCGTCCTTGGCGTACTTCCGGAGACCCCCGCCGTCGCCCGGCGGGTCCGGGTAGTACCAGCCGTCCTGCCAGGCCCTGCCGTTCGGGCAGTTCTCGCTCATGTCCCTCTCCTCTCACGGTCCGCACCCCTGCGGCGCGGGCGGGTAGTCGTCGATGGCGCCGGCGCGCAGGGCCGCGTCCAAGTCGACCGTCGCGCCGGTGAAGTCGGCGCCCCGGACGTAGGCGCCCGCGAGGTTGGCCCCGTCCAGGTCCGCGCCGGCCAGCACCGCGTCGGTGAGGTCCGCGCCGGCGAAGTCGACCCGCTCCAGCACCGCGTTGCGCAGGGACGCGCCCGCCAGCCGGGCCCCGGCCAGCGACGCGCCGCGCAGCACCGCGCCGACCCCGCCGGGTCCGCCCGACTCGGCCGCGTCGAGCCGGGCGCTGGACAGCGACGCGCCCCGCAGGTCCGCGCCGATCAGCGAGGCCTGGCGCAGGGAGGTGCCGTCCAGGTTGGCGCACCGCAGCCGCGCCCCCGACAGGAGCGCGCTGTCCAGGCACGACAGGCTCAGGTCGACCGCGCCGCCCCCGTCCAGGCGGGCCACGGCGGTGAGCGCGGCGTGGATGTCGTGCCGCGCCGAGCCCACGTCGTAGAACTCCTCCACCTCGCACGCGGGCTCGCCCCCGGACGTGATGTGCCGCTCGCCGCGGATGAACGAGGTCAGCACCGACACCACGGGCACCCGGTGCACCTCCGAGTCCCGCGCGATCTGCTCCAACGCGTGCACCGCGCCGAGCCGGACCTCGAACCGCGCGTGGGCCAGCTGCTCGACCGCCTTGCTGTACCGGTCGGTGACCTGCCCGCGCTCGGTGATCTCGATCTGGTCCCGCGTGGCCTGGAGGGACAGCGCCGTGAACACCAGCGCCCCCACCGCCGCCAACGCGGACACCAGCGACGAGACCTGAGCCCAGTCCCGGCGCCCCTCGCGCCTCCCCCGCCTGGTCGCCACTCCCCCCACTATCGGGGTCGGTTCTCCGGGGAGCGCCACGCATCACCCGGCCGGGTACCGAAAACGCACTCCCGGGTGGTGTCCCCCACTCCCGGTCACCATTCATCTGAACCGACACAGGCCGCAGCGGCATGGCCGTCAAACGACAGGTGTGTGGAGGGCGAGCGGCGGCCGAGCGGATATCGTATTCATCAGTCCTATATGGACTTCGCGGCAAGCGTCGGCCGAGTCCTCTGTGGACAATCGCCGGGTATCACCCGTACGGACCAGCGTGCCGGACGTCACCGCCCGCGGGGGACGCGGGCGGCGGCGGGGTCGTGAGCGGTGGTCAGCTTCGGCGGAGTGCGGAGAGGAACGCCCGGAACGGACCGTCGGGAAAGGTCAGTTCCAGGCCGGGTTTCTTGCTGTCGCGAACAACAGCGGCCGTGGGGCCGACCGCGAGCTCGACGCAGTTGTTGGCCGCGCCCGAGTACGAGCTTCTACGCCAGGTCTTCTTCGTCTTCATGTTTCCTTCAGTGCGGTTGCCAGTTCCCTGATCAGCGAGGCCGAGTCCTTGGGCGGCAGCGCGACCTCGCCGGCCATGTCATCGAAGTGAAGCAGGTACTTCTCGACATCGGCGGGATTGTCCACCCACTTCCCACCGCCGGCGTACTCCAGGTACACGGTGGAGGGATCACCTTCCTCGAACAGGAGGGCGGTCGCGCCGCCGCCGGACATGGTCCCGTAGGCCCCCGCGCCGAACGGGATCACCTGGATCGTGATGTTGTCCTGCCCGGACATGTCCAAAAGGTGCGATAACTGCTCAGTCATCACCTCGTTCCCGCCGACCACCCGGTGCAGCGCCGCTTCGTCGATCACCGCGTGCAGCGTCAACCCCGGCAGCCGGCGCTGCCTGCTCGCCAGCGCCGCCACGGCCTGCTCCACCGACACCGCCGCGTCCACGAAGCGCCGGCCCGCCAGGCGGATCGCCGACGCGTACGCGGCGGTCTGCAACAGGCCGGGGATCACGATCATCTCGATCGTCCGGACCTCGGACGCGTCCGCCTCCTGCCGCGCGTAGGTGCGCGCCTCGGGGGTGAACGCGGCGGCGTTGGCCAGCCGCGTGGAGTCCTGCTTCGCGTCCTCCCACAGGGCTTCCGCCTCGCGCCGCTCGTCGTCGGTGGCCCCGTAGAGCGCCAGCAGGGCGCTCAGCTCGGTCCAACTCGGACTGATGTACCCGTTCTCCATCCGGGACAACGTCGACTGCGTCTTGCGGGTCAGCGCGTGGTAGTCGATCTCCGTCTTGCCCGCGCGCTTGCGCAGCGCGTTGAGGAACTGCCCCAGCTTGCGCTTGCGTCGGGTTTGGACCGCTGCCATTCGCCCTCGCTCCTCGTGAAAAGACTGCGAACACCCTAGTGGTCGGGAGCGGCGATTTCAGTTCACTCGTTCGGGCTCTAAGAAGATGCATACGCACCCCATAAGATGCCCCCGCCGCCGCGCCCGCCGACCGCACCGGTTGGACACCCGCCCCCCACTACAGTCGCCACCATGTACATCTCGCAGGTCCGGCTGCGAAACATCAAGGGGTTTCACGGCGCCCGGGAAGTCGACCTCAAGCTCACCGCGCCCGGGTGGACGGTGATCGCGGGTCGAAACGGTTCGGGCAAGACCTCGCTGCTGCACGCCATCGCGCTGGCGATCAGCGGCCCGGCGGTGGCCCGCAACCTGGTCCCCGACTTCGAGAACTGGGTCACCGCGGGCGAGCGGGAGGCCGTCGCGCAGGTCCGGTTCACCCAGGACGAGCACGCCGAGCGCTGGTCGGGCAAGGGTCGGCGGCCCTCCGGCGAGCTCTGGGCGGGCCTGGTGTGGACGATGCCGGACGAAGAGGACCGGCGCGGCTACCGAGGCCTCCAGCCGTCGCTGCGGGAGAAGCTGGAGGGCAGCAAGACCGCCGCGACCCGCGGTCCGTGGCAGGACAACCCCACCGGCTGGTTCTGCGCCGCCTACGGCCCGTTCCGGCGCATGGTCGGCGGCACGCCCGACGCGCAGCGGCTGATGTCCAGCCTCGGCCCGGTGTCGCGGCTGGCGACCCTGTTCCACGAGGACGCCTCCCTCGCCGAGGGCGTCGGGTGGCTGATCGAGCAGCACCTGCGGTCGCTGGAACGGCGGCCGGGCGCGGACGACCTGAAGTCGGTCGCGCTGGGCATCCTGTCCGACGGCCTGCTACCCGACGACTACCGCATCCGCGGCGTGGACTCCGACGGGCTGTGGGTGGACAGCGGCGGGCACCGGTTCCCGCTGCGCGAGATGAGCGACGGCTACCGCACGGTCGCCTCGCTCGTGGTGGACCTGGTCAAGCAGATCCACGAGTCCTTCGGCGCGCTGCGCACCGCGCCCACCGCGGCCGGCGGGCTGGCCCTCACC
This sequence comes from Saccharothrix sp. CCNWYY140, assembly GCF_037401995.1. Classification (NCBI taxonomy): domain Bacteria; kingdom Bacillati; phylum Actinomycetota; class Actinomycetes; order Pseudonocardiales; family Pseudonocardiaceae; genus Saccharothrix; species Saccharothrix sp. CCNWYY140. Next base: position 56,129 of record NZ_JBBEGC010000013.1, on the reverse strand, counting down.
GCGCCCGGCGTCGTGATCATCGACGAGGTGGACGCGCACCTGCACGTGTCGTGGCAGAAGCGGATCGGCGGGTGGCTCAAGGAGCACTTCCCGAACATCCAGTTCCTGGTCACCACGCACAGCCCGTACGTGTGCCAGGCGGCCGACCCCGGCGGGCTGGTCCGGCTGCCCGGCCCTGACCAGCAGGAGCCGCCGCGGGTGGTGGACCGCGCGCTGTACGAGCGGATCGTCTACGGCAGCGGCGACGACGCCGTGCTGTCGGACCTGTTCGGGCTGGACACCCCGTACTCGGAGGAGGCGCAACGGCTGCGCGCGGAACTCGTGGCGCTGGAGGTGCGGGTGATCACCGGCGACGCCGACGACCGGGCCGTGCGCCGGTACGAGAAGCTCAAGGCGCTGCTGACCAGTTCCCCGGTCGCGCGCACCCGCGAGGTCCAAGCGCGGATGCAGCGGTGATCAGGTTGTCCCGGGTCGCCCTGCCGGACGAGGTCGCCGCCCGCTTACCGCCGCTGACCCGCGAGATCTCCGCCGCCCCGGACCGCGTCCGGGTGGCCCGCGCGGCGTGGAAGCGGGCCGCGGTGCGCCGGACCGTGCACGCGCCGCTGCGCCGGCTGCTGGAGGAGATGGCGCCCGGCTACCAGCGGTGCATGTACTGCGGCGACAGCCAGGGCACCGACATCGACCACTTCGAGCCGCTGTCCCGCAACCCGGTGCGCACGTTCGACTGGCTCAACCACCTGCTGGCGTGCGCCACCTGCAACAGCAACCTCAAGCGGGACCGCTTCCCGCTGGCCGCCGACGGCACTCCCCTGCTGGTCGACCCGACCGTCGAGGACCCGTTCGAGCACCTGCTGCTGACGCCGTCGCTGGGCCAGTACGTGGGGCTGACCGACAAGGGCCGGGCGACCATCGAGGTGTTCGACCTGAACCGGCCGGTGCTGACCCAGGGTCGCGAGCAGGCACACCGCGTGGTCGTGCTGGCCCTCCAGAAGTGGGTCGCGGGGCGCGAACGGGGTGCCCTCGACGAGATGCGCGAGGCGGTGCTCACCGTGCGCGGCCAACCGCTCGCCGACGTCTGCCAGGCGATGCTGCGGCTCGCCGAAGCGCCGGGAGCGGCGCGCGTGCTGGACTCGTCCGTTCTGCCCATCCTCCGTGACCCCGAATTGCGCAACGAGCTCCTGGTTTAGAGGACCCGACTGAGCCAGGTGGACGTCTCCGCCGCGAACCCGTGGCGCCCGTAGAAGCGGCGGGCGGCGTCGTTGGGCGCTTCGGTTTCCAAGAACATCTTCAACGCGCCCGCGTTGCGCGCTTCCTCCACCAAGCGGTCCAGGACCGCACCGCCGACGCCCCCGCCCCGGTTCTTGACGAAGAACTCGTCCAGCAACGCGTCCCGCCCGCCCGACTCCAGCGAGTAGCCCCAAGTCAGCACCGCGTACCCGGTGTCGAACAGCCACACCTGCCCGAAGCGGTCGTCGGCCAGCAACGGCTCCAACGCCGTCGTGACGAGCCGTTCGTCGTAGTCGTGCCCGTCGATCTCGTAGAACTCCCGCACCAGAGGGAGGATGGTGGGGAGGTCCGATGTGGAGGCTCGCTTGATCGTCACAGCCCTCATGGTGACGTATCGTCAAGGAAACCGCTGGTCAGGGGTGAATTCCGGCTGACCGGGTGAAAAAATCCCCCAGATTGTCGTACCCCGAGGCCATGATGACCTCATGGCAGACGCAATCGTGGCCGAGGGACTGGTCAAACGCTACGGATCGGTCGTCGCCCTCAACGGCCTCGACCTCGTGGTGCCGGAGGGCACCATCATGGGCTTGCTCGGCCCCAACGGCGCGGGCAAGACGACGACGGTGCGCGTGCTCACCACCCTGCTGGAGCACGACGAGGGCAAGGCGACCGTCGCCGGGCTCGACGTCGTCGCCGACGCCAAGGAGCTGCGCCGCCGGATCGGCCTGTCCGGCCAGTACTCGGCCGTCGACGAGAACCTGACCGGGTTCGAGAACCTGGACATGGTCGGCCGGCTCTACCACCTGGGCAAGCAGCGCAGCCGCGAACGGGCGCGCGAACTGCTGGAGCGGTTCGACCTGGTGGACGCCGCGGACCGGCCGGTGAAGGGCTACTCCGGCGGCATGCGCCGGCGGCTGGACCTCGCGGGCGCGCTGGTCGCCAAGCCCAAGGTGCTGTTCCTGGACGAGCCCACCACGGGCCTGGACCCGCGCAGCCGCCTGGGCATGTGGGACGTCATCGAGGAACTGGTCGCGGGCGGCACCACGCTGCTGCTCACCACCCAGTACCTGGAGGAGGCCGACCGCTTGGCGGACAAGATCGCCGTCATCGACCACGGCCAGGTCATCGCGCTGGGCACCGCGGACGAGCTCAAGGCCCAGGTGGGCGGCGAGCGGCTGGAACTGTCGGTCGGCAACCCGCAGGACGTGGCCAAGGCGCGCGAGGTCCTCGGTGGACTGGCGATCGGCGAGATCGTGGTGGACGAGCGGGGCCACCGGCTCACCGTCCCCGTGTCCGGCGGGTCGGAGGTGCTGGTCGACGGCATCCGGCGGCTGGACGCCGAGGCGATCAAGGTGCTCGACGTGGGCCTGCGCAGGCCCACGCTGGACGACGTGTTCCTCACGCTGACCGGTCACGCGGCGGAGGAGAAGCAGGAGGAGCAGGGGGAATGAGCACCATCGTGCAGGCGCTGGGTGACGGCGCGGTCGTCGCCAAGCGCAACCTGATCAAGATCAAGCGCGTGCCGGACCTGCTGGTCTTCTCGACGCTCTCGCCGATCATGTTCGTGCTGCTGTTCGCGTACGTGTTCGGCGGCTCGATCGAGATCCCCGGCATGGACTACCGCGAGTTCCTGATGGCGGGCATCTTCGCGCAGACCGTCGTGTTCGGCGCGACCATCACCGGCAGCGGCCTGGCGGAGGACATCCAGAAGGGCGTCATCGACCGGTTCCGGTCGCTGCCGATGGCGCGGTCGGCCGTGCTCATCGGGCGGACCACGTCGGACCTGCTGAACAACGTCATCGTCATCGTCGTGATGTCGGCGACGGGCTTGCTGGTCGGCTGGCGCATCCACTCGTCGTTCCTGGAGGCGTTGGCGGGGTTCGCGCTGCTGCTGCTGTTCGCGTACGCGCTGTCGTGGGGGATGGCGATCGTCGGGCTGATGGTGCGCAGCCCGGAGGTGTTCAACAACGCCAGCTTCATCGCGATCTTCCCGCTGACGTTCATCGCGAACACCTTCGTGCAACAGGACAACCTGCCGACCCCGCTGAGGGTCTTCGCGGAGTGGAACCCGGTGTCGGCGGTGACGGCAGCGGCCCGCGAACTGTTCGGCAACACCAACCCGCTGTTCCCGAAGCCGGACGTGTGGTCCCTCCAACACCCGGTGCTGACCACGCTGATCTGGGTGGTCATCTTCCTGGCCGTCTTCGTGCCCCTGGCAACCCGCCAGTACCGCAAGGCAGTCAGCCGCTAACACACCGCAACCACCCCCGGTGGGCGGGGCACCCCCAACAACCACCCCGCCCACCACCCCCTCCACCCACCCTCTCCCCCACACCACCACCGCCCCGCACCGCCCCGCCTCGCGCCACACCGCCTCCCCGCCGCCCCACCACTCGCACCGCACCGCCTCCCGCCGCCCCACACCACCTCCCGCCGCAACGCCTCCGCCGCGCCCGCCCGGGATTTGTCGGTGCCCGGTGGGACAATGGAGACGGGGGCCGGAGGCCGCCCCTCGCGCGACACCTCCGACATCCGCGCCTTCCCGCCGCGCCTCCCCCGCAGCACCGCAGCTGCGCCGCCGCACCCCGCCGCACTACTACCGCCGCCGCACCACCGCCGCCGCGCCGCCTCCCCCGCACTGCCTCCCTTGCACTGCCTCCCCGCACTGCCTCCCCGCACCACCGCCGCCGCGCCGCCTCCCCCGCACTGCGGCCCCCGCACTGCGGCCCACCGCCGCCGCACCGCCGCCCCCAAGCACCTCCGCCCCCACCGCCTCCGCACCGCGGCCCCACCGCCGCTGCGCCACTGCCGCCGTCGCCGCACCGCCGCCCCACCGCCGCCGCCGCGCGTCCGTCCGTGCCCCGGCCCGCAGCACCACTCCGGCACTCGCCCCCGCCACACGACCCCGCCACTCGACCCGACCCGGCCCCGCCCCCGCCCCCGGCAAATCCGATCGCGGTCCGTCACCGGCGCACCTAGCCTTGAACCCATGACCGCAACGACGATCGCCGGTTCCCGCGTGGACATCCGGCTGTGGGCCAACCCGGACGAGGTCGAGGAGCAGGCGCTGCGACAGCTGCGCAACATCTCCGCCCTCCCCTGGGCGGTCAAGCACGTTGCCGTCATGCCCGACGTGCACTACGGCATGGGGGCCACCGTCGGTTCCGTCATCGCGCTCAAGGACGCGGTCTCCCCGGCCGCGGTCGGGGTGGACATCGGGTGCGGCATGACCGCCGTGCGCACCTCCCTCCGCGCCGACGACCTGCCGGCCGACCTCAAGCACCTGCGCCACGCCCTGGAGCAGGCCGTCCCGGTCGGGTTCGCCATGCACAAGGACCCGGTCGTCTCCCCCGACAACTTCTGGGACGGCTTCGACCGCCTGGTGCCGACCCTCGACCAGGGCAAGGCCCTGCGCCAGATGGGCACCCTCGGCGGCGGCAACCACTTCCTGGAGGTCTGCCTGGACACCGACGACCGGGTGTGGGTCATGCTGCACTCGGGGTCGCGGGGTATCGGCAACCAGTTGGCGCAGCACCACATCGCGGTCGCGCGCGGTCTGGCGCACAACGAGAGCCTGCCGGACCCGGACCTCGCCGTGTTCCTGGCGGGCACGCCGGAGATGGCCGCGTACCGGCACGACCTGTACTGGGCGCAGGAGTACGCGCGGCGCAACCGGGCGACCATGCTCGGTCTCGTCAGCGGTGTGCTGAAGCGGCAGTTCCCGCACATCGCCTTCGACGAGCCGATCAGCGCGCACCACAACTACGTGTCCGAGGAGCACCACTTCGGCGAGGACGTCCTGGTGACCCGCAAGGGCGCGATCCGGGCGCGGCGGGGCGAGCTCGGCATCATCCCGGGCTCGATGGGCACCGGCTCGTACATCGTGCGCGGCCTGGGCAACCCGGACTCCTTCGAATCCGCGTCGCACGGCGCGGGTCGGAAGATGTCGCGGACCAAGGCGCGCAAGACGTTCACCGCCGACGACCTGGCCGCGCAGACCGCGGGTGTGGAGTGCCGGAAGGACGCGGGTGTGGTGGACGAGATCCCGGGCGCCTACAAGGACCTCGACACCGTGATCGCCCAGCAGAACGACCTGGTGGAGGTCGTCACGCGGCTCAAGCAGGTCGTCTGCGTGAAGGGATAGGTGTTTCGCGGTCACCTGATCGAGGGAACCCGGTGGACATCCGAGCCCTAGGAGGCCACAGATGTCCACCGGCACTCTCATCGGCGTGATCGTCGTCGTGCTGGTCGTCGTGGCAGCGGTCGCTTTGCTGTCGCGATTCTTCTTGCAGCGCAAGCGGTTGCGCGAGCGGTTCGGGCCCGAGTACGACCGGGCCGTCGAGCGCAGCGACAACCGGATGGCTGCGGAGCGTGAACTGGTCGAGCGCGAGCGTGAGCACGCCAAGCTCGAACTCCGCCCGCTCGCCCCCGTGACCAGGGACAGCTACGCCCAGAGCTGGTCGCGCATCCAGGAGCAGTTCGTGGACACGCCCCAGGAGGCGGTCACCCAGGCGGACCGCCTGGTGACCGACCTGATGGCCGAGCGCGGCTACCCCACCGAGGGGTACGAGCGGCAGGAAGCGCTGCTGTCCGTGGAACACGCGAGCACCCTGGAGCACTACCGCGAGGCGCACACCATCTCGCAGCGCCAGGACCGGGGCGAGGCGTCCACCGAGGACCTGCGTGCGGCGATGGTCCACTACCGCACGCTTTTCGAGGACCTGCTGGGTCGTCGCGAGGACGGCCGCAGGGAAGAAGGAGCGCGCTGATGACCGAGCGGCTGACCACCGAGGACTTCGCGAACCGGAAGCGGGACGACGAGCCCGGCACCGACTACCAGGAGCCCGCGCAGGGCTACGAGCAGGAACCGACGGGTCAGGACCGGGAAGCGCCCGCCGACTACGACCAGTCGCAGTACGAGGGCACCCAGTACGACCAGACCCAGTACGACACGGCCGACAGAACCGAACACCAGACCCACGCCGTGCCGCAGCAGGACCGGCAGGAGCAACCGGTGGCCGACACCGGGACGGCCGACACCGGGACCCAGCCGGCCGCGGAACAGGAACAGACCACCCGTTCCGACGACGAGCCGCTGTTCGCCTCGGACGAGGCGGACGGGTACCGGAACGAGTGGCGAGCACTCCAGTCCGACTTCGTGGACGACCCCCGGGACGCCGTGCGCCGCGCGGACGAACTGGTCGCCCAGGTGGTGCAGAGCCTGGCGACGACGTTCGCCGACCACAAGCGGTCGCTGGAGGGTCAGTGGCAGCAGGGTGAGCAGGTCGACACGGAGGAACTGCGGATGGCGCTCCGCCGCTACCGCTCGTTCTTCGACCGGCTGCTCTCGGTGTAAAGCCCTGCTGTCGGTGTAGCAAGGTGTGATCAGTTCCAAGTGGAAGATTCCAAGTGGGATGTGTCCCCCCGTGGTGCGTCCGGCGACCCGGGTGCACCACGGGTGACCCCCACACCTACCCCGGCAGTTCCCGGATCTCCATCTCCAGGACGTCGATCTCGTCGCTGATCGCCTCGTCCAGCATCCGGTCGAGCAACGCCGAGCAGTCCGCGGTCCCGACGCCGAACCGCGGGACTTCCTCCCACCACACCGCGGGGTTGTTCCAGAACGAGCCGGACCCCTGGTCCACGCCCTCCAGGCAGCGCAGCCGGGAGTCGTCATCCGGCAGCAGTCGGACGTACTCGATGAACCGCGCGAGCGCGCCGGGGTCGCGGACCGGCACCGCGCCGTAGCCCCGCAGGCAGTCTTCGAGTTCCGCCAGGAACTCCTCTTTGAACGTCACGGTTCACCCCCGGTCCCCCCGCGTCGTTGCGGGTTGAGGGAGACTCACTTCCCCGAGCACCAACGATAACTCGGCAGGGGCACGAGGCGACGCCTGCCAATGGGCGGTATCCGGACACGCTTCGCTAACGTTCGGCGGCGCGGAGGCGAACGGCTCCCAAAGCCACCAGGCCGGCCAGCGTGATCCCCAGCAGCAGCACCGTGGACGCCGACGCCGCGAACACCTGACCGCGGTCGGTCAGCGTGAAGACGCTCACCGGCAGCGTCCGCCAATCGGGCGGGTACAACATGATCGTCGCGCCGACCTCGCCCATCGACAGCGCCAGGCCCAGCGACGCCGACGCCGACATCGCGGGGAGCAGCACGGGCACCTGCACGCGCCACAGCACGCGCAGCGGTGACGCGCCCAGGCTCGCCGCCACCGACGCCAGCAGCGGGTCGACGCGACGCTGCGCCGCCGACACGACGCTGAACGTGAACGGCAGCAGGATGACCAGGTGCGCCACGAGCACGATCCACCGCGTTCCGTTGAGCAGCAACGGCGGCCGGCTGAACGCGACCAGCAGTCCCAGGCCCACGACCACCGACGGGACGGCGAGCGGCAGGTGCGCGGCCCCGTCCAGGACCCGCCGCACCGCGCCGGGCGCGCGGGCCGTGCCCAACGCCAGCCACGTCCCCAGCACCACCGCGACCAGCGCCGCGATGACGGCCGTCTGCGCGCTGACCACGGCACTGGCCACCGCGTCGCCGCGCACCGCGCCCGCCAGGTGCGACCCGGTCACCTCGGACGGCAGCACCCCGTTCCACGACCCTGCCACCGACGCCAGCACGATCATCGTCAACGGCGCCAGCACGACGACCGCGAACAGCACCGCGAACACCGCGATGGCGACCGCCCGACTACGCCGCGTCCACAGCAGCACGGCCCGCTCCCTTCGCGAACACCCACCGGTGCAGCGCGTACAGCGCGCCGGAGAACACCACGTTCACCACCGCCACCACACACGCCGCCGGGTAGTCGAACGTCACGATCGCCTTCGTGTACACCAACATCGGCAACGTGATGACGTCCTTCGCCCCGACGAACAGCACGATCCCGAACTCGTTCATGCACAACAACAACGTCAGGCACGCCCCGGACGCCAACGCCGGCAGCGCGTCCGGAAGCACCACCCGCCGCAACACCCGCCACGGCGAGGCACCCAGGCTCGCGGCCACGTCCAGCTGCGCGCCGGGGATCTGGCTGAACGCCGCCAGCGCCGGCCGCATCACGAACGGCGTGTAGAACGTGATCTCCGCCAGCAGCACGCCCCACGGCGAGTACAGGAAGTCCACCGACCCGTCACCGAGAGCGGCGTTGAGCACCCCGGCGCTGCCGTACAGGAACGTGAACGCCAACGCGATCAGGAACGACGGGAACGCCAGCACCACGTCCACCAGCCGCGACACCGCCCGCACCCCCGGGAACGGCGCGAACGCGATCACCAGCGCCAGGAACACGCCCAGCACCAGGCACCCCGCGGTCGCCGCGAGCGCCAGCAGCGCCGTCCGCACGACCGCCCGCTGGAACTCCGCCGACGCCAGCACGGCCTGCCACGTCTGCAACCCCACCGCGCCGTCGTCGGACACGAACGACTGCCACAGCACCAGCACCAGCGGGTACCCGAAGAACACCCCCAGCACCGCCACCGGCGGCGCCAGCCACACCCACCGCCGCATCACGCCACCCGCACCAGCGGACAACCGTCCGGAATGGACACCTCGACCCTCGACCCGACCGACAGCCCGGCCACGTCGGGCACCTCCGCCCGCAGCCGGTGCCCCAGCTCCAACTCCAGGTCGAGCCGGAACCCGGTCCCCCGCCACTGCACGGCCAGCAGCCGCGCCGCCAACCCCGACCCGGTGTACTCGCGCACGCCCACCCGGTGCGGCCGGACCCCCAGCGCCACCGGCCCGTCCAACCCGTCCGACGACGCCTTCACCGGCACCGCGCCGACCAGCACCGTCTCCCGGTCCACCACCTCGACCGGGAGCAGGTTCGAGGCGCCCAGGAACGACGCCGTGAACGACTCGGCCGGCCGGTGGTACAGCGACGCGGTCGGCCCCACCTCGACCAGCCGCGCGTCCCGCATCACCGCGATCCGGTCGGCCAGCGCGAGCGCCTCGCCCTGGTCGTGGGTCACGTACACGACGGCGGTGTCGGGCAGTTCGGCCCGCAGCCGCAGCAGTTCGGCGACCATCTCCTCGCGCAGGGCCGCATCCAGCGCCGACAGCGGCTCGTCCAGCAGCAGCACGGGCGGCCGGATCGCCAACGCCCGCGCGATGGCCACCCGCTGCTGCTGGCCGCCGGAGAGCTGGCGCGGGTACCGGTCGGCGAACCCGGCCATGCCCACCAGGTCCAGCACCTCGGCGACCCGGGCCGCGACCTCCCGGCGCGGCACCCGGCGGGCGTGCAGCCCGAAGGCCACGTTGTCGTGCACCTTCATGTGCGGGAACAACGCGTAGCTCTGCACCACGACCCCGAGCCCGCGCCGGTTCGGCGGGGTGTCGGTGACATCGCGACCGCCCAGCAGCACCCGTCCGGCGGTGGGGCGCAGGAACCCGGCGATCGCCTTGAGCGCGGTGGACTTGCCCGACCCGGACGGGCCGAGCAGCGCCAGGGTCTCCCCCGGCGCCACGGACAGGTCCAGGCCGTGCAGCGCGACCGTCCGTCCGAAGTGGACGGACACGTCCCGCAGCTCGACGGCCGGCGTCATCGCCCGACGGCCTTGGTGTACGCGGCGATGTCGGCGTCCAGGGTCGCGACGACGGCCGTCCAGTCCGGCTGCCACACCTCGACACCGGCCAGCAGCTCGGACACGCGACCCTCGGCGGGCACGTCGGAGCGGGTCGACTGGCCCAGCGCCTCGGTCGGGATGGTCTTCTGCACCTCGGCCGACACGAGGAAGTCCAGGAACTTCTTGCCGTTGTCGGCGTGCGGCGCGCCGGCGGCCAGCCCGGCGAAGTAGGGGATGGCGAACGTCGAGCGCACGCCCTTGTCGTCGGCCGGGAAGAAGATCTCGAACTCGGACTTGTCGTCGCGGATCGAGGCCAGGTTCATCTGCACGTCGCCGTTGGCCACGAAGATCTCGCCCTTGGACACCTTGGGCTGGAGCTTGCCGGTCGAGGAGGACGGGCCGACGTTGTTGGCCTCCAGTTTCGCCAGGTAGTCCAGCGCGCCCTGGTCGCCGTAGACGTGCTTGAGCTGCAACAGGACCGCGGTGCCGTCACCGGCCTGGCCGGGCGTGGAGTACTGGAGCTTGCCCTTGAAGCGCGGGTCCAGCAGGTCCTGCCAGCTCTTCGGCGCGGGCTGGGCGAACTTCGGGTTGTAGATGAAGTTCAGGTAGTTGTTGACGACGGCGGTGTACTGGCCGGTCTTGTTCGCCACCTTGTCGGCGTCGGCGGGCGCGTAGTCGGCGAGCAGTCCGGCCTTGGCGGCGCGCTGGATGAACGGCGGCAGCGTCACCAGGACGTCGGCCTGCGGGTTGGCCTTCTCCCGCTCGGCGCGGGTGACCACCTCGCCCGAGCCGCTCTCCACGAGCTGGACGGTGATGCCGGTCTTGGCCTTGAACTCCTCGGCGCGCTTGCCGTACCAGCTCGCCAGGCCGTCGACGGTGTACACGGTGACGGTCTGGTCGGCGGGGGCGCCGCCGCCCGCGGTGCCGCCGCAGGCGGCGGTGAGCAGCAGGAGTCCGACGACGAGAACCTTGCGCAGCATGGCTTTCTTACCCTTCGAGGACGGCGGGGAGGTCGCGGATCGAGTCGAGGACGTGGGTCGCGCCCGCGCCGGCCAGGTCGGCGCGGGAACCGGCCCCGGTGAGCACGCCCGCCACCACGCGGGCGCCCGCACGCAAGCCGGAGAGCACGTCGGAGGGCGTGTCGCCGACGACCGCCACCTCGCGGACGTCGGGGAGGCCGAGCCCGAGCACGGCGGCGAGCACCATGTCCGGGTACGGCCGGCCCCGACCGGCCTCGGCCGGGGTGGTGGTGAAGTCGGCCAGGTCGGTCCAGCCGAGCGCGGCGAGGATCTGCCGCTGCGTGGTGCGGGAGAAACCGGTGGTGAAGGCGACCTTCACGCCCCTCGAACGAAGGTCGCTGATGGTTTCGACAGCACCGGGCACCGGCGTGCAGTGGCCATCGGCGACGAGGCCCGCGTAGGCCTCCTCGAAGGCCGTGTTGGCCCGCTGCGCCAGGGTTTCGTCGTGCAGGAGGTCGCGGAAGACCGTGATCTTGGACTGCCCCATCGTGGCGCGGACGTGGTCCACCATCGCGGGGGTCGCGTCGGGCAGCGCGGCGTGGAAGGCGCGCTCCACCAGCCCGTCGTCCAGCACGGTCGTGCCGGCCATGTCGAGCACCGCCAGGGCGATCACAGGCCCACCGCCTCGGCCGTGTCGAACCCGATGGCCGGCGAGCACGTCATCCCGCGCCCGCCGGGTCCGGTCACCAACCACACGCCCGGCTCGACCTCCCGCCGGTGCACGACCTGCGTGGTGTCGCGGCACTGGGCGTAGACACCGGCCCAGCGGCGGGCGATCCGCGGCAGGGGGCGGCCCAGGAGGGTTTCCGCGACCTCGGTCAGGTGCCGGTACGGCTCGTCCTCGGTGTCGAACGGGAACGGCTCGGCGTAGGCGTGGGTGTCGCCGATGGTCAGCCCGCCGTCCGCGCGCTGCACCACCAGCAGCTGCATGGCGTGGTCGCGGGCGACCTCGGGCTGGGGCTGCTCGCGGTTGAGCGCGTCCAGCGCGGTGCCCTGGTAGGCGGGGTAGTAGCGGAAGCTGTCGCCATCGGCCACGGATGTCGTGAGCGCCTCGCCCAGCGGCTCGGTCTGCATCATCTGGAGGCGGACGCGCCGCACCGGGACGTCCCCGGCCAGCTCACGGACCAGCCCGCCCAGCCACGCACCCGTGCACAGCACGACCACGTCCCCGCGGTGCTCGTCGCCCCGGTCGTCGACCACCTTGCCCTGGGCGACACTCCGCACTTCGCGACCGGGCAGCCAGGTGTACCGGCCGGAGGCCTCCAGGGCCGCGCGCAACGCCGGCTGGGCGACCCTCGGCTCCACCGCCGCGTCCCGGTCGCACCAGAGCGCACCGAGCATGTCCCCGCGCAGGGCGGGGTTCAGCTGTCGGGCCTCTGCGGCGTCGAGCAGCTTCAGCCCGCGTTCGGCGGCGTCGTCCCGAGCGACGGTCTGCTCGGCGACGGCCACCTCCAACGGCGTCCGCAACACGGTCAGCGACCCGTTGGCGCGGAACCCCAGTCCGGGCACCCGCTCCCCGATCCGCTCCCAGAGCGCACGGGCGCGCAGCGCGGTGTCCAACTCCTCCCCCGCCGCGCGCCCGCCGACCCAGACCAGGCCGAAGTTGCGCACCGAGGCTCCCCGGGCCTCGGGTTCCCGTTCCAGCTGGACCACTTCGTGACCGCGTTCGACGGCCTGCCAGGCGTGCATGGTCCCGAGCACGCCGCCACCAACGATGAGCACTCGCACGGCGGGAACGGTGCGTTGTCGCAGCGAACCGGCCATGTCTGCTCAGGAACGCGCAGATGAACTCCACATGTGGACTAGATGAGTTACCGGTCCGTTACCTACTGGGCGGTCGGGTGAACTCCATGACCCAGTTCGACTCCCAGGTCAGCCCGCCGTCGGCGGAGAACTCCTGCTCCCAGCGCGCCGACGTGGGCGTGATGTCCGACCAGATGAAGTGCGCCTTGATCGGCTTGCCCTCGTGCTCGTCGTCGCCGTAGAAGTCGCCCCGGCCGTTCGCGAAGGTGCCCACAACCGGCGGGAAGAGCACGCCGGTGCGGCTGTTGGCCCAGTAGATCGACCACTCCCGGCGTTCGACGTCGAACAGGCGGAGGGTGTAGCCCCGGCTGCCCAGGGTCGGGAAGACGATCTCCTCGGTGGTGCCACCACCGCCGAAGATGCTCGCGCACGTCGTCGTGCCCGGGAACTCCTCCCAGTCGTCGCTGCCGGCGAACAGCGTCTTGAGGCGCCGGTTGGTCACGTTCCACGTGCCGATGAAGAAGTCGAAGTCGTTCATGGGGACCATCCTCGAAGCCCACCCCTGACACCTTCTGTCAGTGGTGCCGCGCATACTTCGACGGGTGCGCGCGAGCCGACTCCTGTCCCTGGTCCTGCTGCTCCAGGACCGCGGCCTGCTGAGCGCGAACACCCTGGCCGGGGAGCTGGGGGTGACCGCGCGGACCGTCTACCGGGACGTCGAGGCGCTGTCGGCGGCGGGCGTGCCGATCTACGCCGAACCCGGCCCCACCGGCGGCTACCGCCTGCTCGACGGCTACCGCACCCGGCTGACCGGCCTGACCGCGCAGGAGGCCGAGTCGCTGTTCCTGACCGGGCTCCCCCAACCCGCCGCCGAACTGGGCCTGGGCGCGCAGGTCGCCGCCGCCGAACTGAAGCTGAGGGCGGCCCTGCCCACGCCCTACCGCGAGGCCTCGACCCGCATCCGCCACCGGTTCCACCTCGACACCCCGGGCTGGTACCGCAAACCCGACGACGTGCCGCACCTGATGACCGTCGCCGAGGCGCTGTGGCAGGACCGCGCGGTCGAAGTCGACTACCGGCGTTGGAACCCCGAACCCGGCGTGGTCACCCGCCGCCTGCACCCGCTCGGGCTCGTCCTCAAAGCCGGCGTCTGGTACCTGGTCGCCGCGAAGGGCGATCAGACGCGCACCTACCGGGTCTCGTCGATCGAGGACGCCCGTCCCCTACCGGACACCTTCACCCGCCCGGACGGCTTCGACCTGGCCCGCTACTGGCGTGACCAGGTCGAACGCTACGAACAGGCGGACAACACCAGCGTCGCCACGGTCCGCCTCTCCCCGGAAGGCGTCACCGCACTCCCCGACGTCCTCGGCCCGCGAGCCGCCGACCTGGCCACCCGCACGCTCTCCGCGCCGGACCCGACCGGCTGGTGCACCGCGGAGATCCCGTTGGAGAACATCGCCCACGCCACCGCCGGCCTGCTCCGACTGGGCACCCAGGTCCAGGTCCTCGCCCCGCCGACCCTGGTCGCCCACATGACCGAGACCGTCCACGCGATGGCGCGGCTCTACCCGGTCAGCGACCCTCGGCCCGCAGCCGGGCCACGAAGCTGAACCGGTCGCCCCGGTACAGCGAGCGGACACGTTCGATCGGCACGCCATCGTTGTCATGCGACACGCGGTGCAGCAGCAGCATCGGCAACGCCGGGTTCGTGCCGATCAGCAGCGCTTCCCGGGGCGTGGCCAACACGGTCTCCACCCGCTCCTCGGCCTCGGCGAACACCACGCCCAGCCGGTTGGTCAGGCACGCGTACAACGACGTCGTCGGGTCGAACACCTCCAACAACGTCGGGAACCGCGCCTCCGGCAGGTACGTCGACTCCAGCCCGACCCGCTCGTCGTCGGCCAGCAGCACGCGCTCCAGGTGCACCACCTGGTCCCCGCGCTCGATGCGCAAGTCGCGCGCCAGCACGTCGTCCGCCGGCAGGTGCTCGACGGTGATCACGCTGCGCGCGGGGTCCACGCCCTGCCGCCGCATCCCCTCGGTGTAGCTGACCAGCGACAACGGCTGCACCAGCTTGGGCGGGGCCACGTACGTCCCCGACCCCTGCCGCCGCTGGAGCTTGCCCTCCAGCACCAGCTCGCCCACCGCCTGCCGCAACGTCACCCGGGACACCGAGTAGCGCTCGGCCAACTCCCGCTCCGACGGCAGCGCCGTACCCTCCCCCAGCGCTTCGATGAGCCACAGCAGCTCGGTCTTCACCGCGTAGTAGCGCGGGATCCGACCGTGCTCGGGGATACCGGCGCGGACGGGTCCGTCCGCTCGGTACTGGGGCGCGAAATGCGAAGCAGGCACCCGGCGAGCCTACGACCTCGAACCCGCCGGTCAGACCGCTATCGGAGTGGGTCGCACGTCACGGGGTGATCTTGGGCGGCTCCGGGATGGCGTAACCGGACTCCCCCACGTTGGCCTCCAGCGACCTGCGCCACTCGCCGGTGTCCATCATCTTCTGGACGGCCGCAGCCACCTTCGCCTTCCCGGCCGCGTCCCCACGCCGGATCCCGATCCCGTACTTCTCCTCGCTGAACGGCTTCCCGACCACCCGCAGCAGCTCGGGGTTCTGCGCGGCGTACCCGGCGAGGATCACGTCGTCGGTCGTGAGCGCGTCCACCTGCTCGGCCAGCAGGGCGGTGACGCAGTCGCTGAAGTTCGGGTAGTTCACCAGTTCCACGGACTGCGCGAACTGGTCTTTCACGTACTGCGCGGAGGTCGTGTTCTCCACCGAGCACAGCCGGATCCCGGCGCTCAACGACTCCGGACCGGTGATCCGCGTGTCGGACAACCGAACCAGGAGGTCCTGCCCGGCGATGAAGTAAGGCCCGACGAAGTCGATCACCTCCTTGCGCTTCTCGGTGATCGAGTAGCTGGACACGACAAGGTCGACAGTGCCCTCGGTCAGCAGCTTCTCCCGCTGCGACGGCGTGGCCTCGACAAAATTGATCTTCGACTCGTCCGCCCCCAACTCCTTGGCGACATACCGGGCAACGTCGACGTCGAACCCCTTGTAGACGCCATCGAGCCGACGCACACCAAGACCGGGCTGGTCGTAGGCAACGGCGATGGTCAACTTGTTGGCCGTCGCCTTGCCGACGAGCGTGGTGTCGTCGCCGGCGGAGCACGAGACCAGGACCAGGGCGGCGGAGCACGCCAGGGTGAGGGCGCGCAGCGGTGCCAGTGCCATTCTTCCCCTTTTCGGGTCCTCGAAAGATGTCGGAAACCTAAGCGGCGAAAGGTTTTCGGTCCAGGGTCGGGAGGAAGATAGACCGGGGTGGATCGGTCAAGGGTGACGGTTGCGTATCGACCTTGTGATCCCTGTAACGCCGGCGGTCAATTTTTCACCGCTGCACGCCACAACTTGCCACCATCCACCCAGGCAGACACACAGCCCACCCCCACCCTCCGCCCCAACAGCACGCCTTCCGCGCCGGTGGCATGCTCGCTTCGCGCCGAAGGCGCGAGCCGAAGCGGCTAGCGCCCACGGGAAGGGCCTCGGTTTCTTTCCCCGTCCGGCCTGGGCGAAGCCCAACCACGCTTGGTCCGTTTGTGCAACCACGCTTTACCGGTTGCTCAAACGGGCCAAGTGTGGTTGCCTCCGGCAGGCCGGACGGGGAAAGAAACCGACGCACTTCCCTCCCCGGGGGCCTGCCGCGCGGCGAGCGCCGCTTTTGTTTTTAAGAGCGCGAAGCGCGTTCGAGCTTGCGAGCGCGAAGCGCGTCCCGTTCAGACCCGCGAAGCGTGGGCTTGAGGAAGCGAAGCGCCACTCTAAAGATTAAAAGAGCCTCGCCGGCGGGCAGGCCGCCAAGGATGGACGGAAAAACAAGGGCGGGGGCTTCTTCCGTCATCCCCGTATGGCCTGGCAAAGCCAACCACACTTTCCAGGGGTTGCCGCTAAAAATTTTGCTCGTCCCTCACAAAATTTTCGGCTGCAACCCCTGGAAAGTGTGGTAGCCCTTCGGGCAGGCCATACGGGGATGACGGAAGAAGCCCAGGTAGGAGGTCTGCTGCGCGAGCTACGTGAAAAGCGCGCCCTGCGGGCGGGAAGGCGTGCGGTGGGTTGTGGTGTGCGGGTTGGCTAGCGTGTGCCGCCTGGGGAGCGTAGGCGGCGAGGGCCGGTGTCGTGGCGGGATGGGGGTGGGCCCAGGGTGAGGCGGGCGCTGGTTACGTATGCGCCGGCTGCGCTTGCCAGGACGGGTTCCAAGGCCAGTTCTCGGACCTCTGGCAGGTCTTCCGCCAGTGCCGCCAAGCGCAGGACGAGTTCCTCCAACGCCGGCAGGTCTGCCGATTCCCCGCCCCGATAACCCGCCAACAACGGAGCTGCCTTGGGAGCGCGGACCAGGGCGTGGGCGTCGGTTTCCGTCAAAGGGACCGCTCTGTACGCGCGGTCGCCCAGGAGGTCGCTGACCAAGCCCGACAGGCCGAAGGAAACCAAGGTGCCGAAGGACGGGTCGTCTTGTAGGCCCACCACGCACGAAATGCCCTTGGGGGCCATGCGTTGGACATACACGTCCGGCCGTTCGGACACCTCCGCCAGCATGTCGTACGCCGAGCGCACGGCGTCCTCGCCGGTCAGGTCCAGGCGGACGCCTACCAGGTCGGTTCGGTGGCGCAGGCGTTCGTCGACGGACTTCATGGCCACCGGGTAGCCCAGCTCGACCGCCGCCGCCACAGCCTCGTCTGCCGACGACACCACCCGGAACGGCACCAGCTCGACGCCGTAGCACGCGAGCAGGCGGACGGCGGTCTCGTCGTCGACGCGACGTTCTTCGGACAGGTGCAGGGAGTCGACCAAAGCCTGTGCGGCCTCGGCGTCGATACCCTCGGGACGGACGAAGTGGCCCTGGGGCGAGGAGCGCCATCTCGCGTAGCGGGTTGCGCGGGCGAGGGCGAGCACCGCGCGTTCTGGGCTGGGGTAGGACGGCACCGATCCCCGGCCGGGGGCACCGTCGGGGCCGGGCACGGCCAGTTCGTCCGGGACGCCCTCCACCGCGAGGAACGTCGAGACGATCGGCTTGGTGCCCGCGACGTCCCTCAGTGCCCTGGCGAACGCCGTCCCGGGCACGGCCAGCGGGGGCACGAAGACGACCACCAAGGCGTCGGTGTCGGGGTTGGCCAGCGCGTCCTGCACGGCCTTGGCGAACACCTCCGGGTCGGCCTGCGCGCCTACGTCCACGGGTGGGCCGGCCAGTTCCAGGCCCTGGGCCAGGGCGGTGTCCGCTGCCAGGAGGCCGATCGCCGTCGAGTTGCCGACGACCGACACGCGTGGGCCGGCGGGCAGGGGCTGGTGGGCCAGTAGCAGGGCCGTGTCGAACAACTGGGCCAGGGACTCCACGCGGATCACGCCAGCCTGTTCGAACAGTGCCTGCACGCTCGACTCGTCCACTTGCACGCCCGTCGCCGCGAGCGCAGGGGTCACGGCGTGCCGGCCGGACTTCACCGCCACGATCGGCTTCGTGCGCCCGAGCCGCCGGGCCAGGCGCGCGAACTTGCGCGGGTTGCCGAAGGACTCCAGGTACAGCAGCACCACGTCCGTCGCCGGGTCGGTCTCCCAGTACTGGAGGAGGTCGTTGCCGGACACGTCGGCCCGGTTGCCCGCCGACACGAACGTCGACAGGCCCAGACCGCGTTCGGCCGCCGCCGCCAGGATCGCCGTGCCCAGGGCACCGGACTGGCAGAAGAACCCGGTCCGGCCCCGGCCGGGGAGCTTGGGCGCGAGGGTGGCGTTCAGGCGGACCGAAGAATCAGTGTTGAGCACGCCCAAGGCGTTCGGGCCGACCACGCGCATCCCGTGCGCCCGTGCCTCGGCGGCCAAGCGGCGTTCCGCGCTCAGCCCGCCCGGACCGGTCTCGCCGAACCCGGACGTCACCACGACCAGCGCCTTCACGCCCTTGGCCAGGCAGGCGTCCATGACGTCGTCCACGCCCGCCGCGGGCACCGCCACGACCGCGAGGTCCACGTCGTCGGGGATCTCCAGCACCGACGGGTACGCCCTCACCCCGCGCACCGACCGGTGCTCGGCGTTGACCGGGTAGACCGGGCCGTGGAAGACGCCCTCCAGCAGGTTCGCCAGCACCGCGTGACCGATCTTGGTCGGGTCGGTCGACGCGCCGATCACGGCCACCGACCTCGGGTGCAGCAGGTTGTGCACGCTGCGCGCCTCGGCGGCCTGCTCCCGCGCCCGTGCCACGGCCACCGACTCCTCGGTCGGGTCGATGTCGAACTCGAGGTGCAACGCGCCCTCCTCGAACGCGCGGCTGACCTTGTAACCGGCGTCCCGGAACACCCGCACCATCTGGCCGTTCTCGGCGAGCACCTCGGCGGTGAACCGGCTGAGGCCGCGCTCGCGGGCTGCCGCCGCCAGGTGCTCCAACAGGATCGACCCGAGGCCCCGGCCCTGGTGCTCGTCCTCGACGACGAACGCCACCTCGGCGCTGCCCCCGCCGCCGAGCCGGTCGTAGCGGCCCACGGCCACGATGTCGTCACCCAGGAGCGCGACGAACGCCACCCGATCGGCGTGGTCGACGGTGGTGAACCGCTCGACGTCCCGCTTCGGCATCCGCGGGTACGGCCCGAAGTAGCGGAAGTACCGGGTGCGCTCGGAGAGCCTGCCGTGGAAGGCGAGCAGCTTCTCGGCGTCGTCGGGGGTGATCGGGCGCAGGTGGACGGTGCCGCCGTCGCTCAGGACGACGTCGGCCTCCCAGGTCCGGGGGTAGTCGTACGGGTCCACCGTCAGTCCCTCGGGTCGTCGGGGTCCAGGCCGTGCAGCGGGAACACCGCGCGGCGCGTCTCGCGGACGGCGGCGTCCAGCGGGGTGTCCGCGTCGCCGCCCCACGGCTCGAACGCCACGTCCGCGTCGTCGGACATGGTGGAGGGCAGCGGCCAGTTCGGGGCGCGCTTGGCGGTGTCGGCGACCCAGTCGGCGGGCAGCGGGGTCGCCGGGTCGACGTCCCGGTCCAGCGCGGTGGCCAGCAGGTGCGTCCACGACCGGGGGACGACCCGGACGAGTTCGTACCCGCCGCCGCCCAGCGCGAGCCAGTGGCCGCCGGCGACCTCCTCGGCCAGGTCGCGGAAGGTCCGGTAGATGGCGCGGTGCCCGTCGACGGACAGCGCCAGGTCGGCCAGCGGGTCCTCGCGGTGGGTGTCCACGCCGCACTGGGTGACCAGGATCTGCGGCCGGAAACTCCGCAGCAGCGCCGGCACCACGGCGTGGAAGGCGCGCAGCCAGCCCGGGTCGCGGGTGCCCGGCGGCAGCGCGAGGTTGACGGCGGTGCCCTCCGCGCCCGGTCCGCCCAGCTCGGAGGGGCGTCCGGTGCCCGGCCACAGGCTGAGCGGGTTCTGGTGCAGGGAGACGGTGAGGACGCGCGGGTCGTCGTAGAACGCGTCCTGGACGCCGTCGCCGTGGTGGACGTCGGAGTCGATGTAGGCGATGCGGTCGAACCCGTTGTCCAGCAGCCACGAGATGGCGACCGAGCAGTCGTTGTAGACGCAGAACCCGGCGGCGTGGTCGCGCATGGCGTGGTGCAGCCCGCCCGCGATGTTCACCGCCCGCTTGGCCCGCCCGGCGGCGATCTCCCTCGCCGCCGCCAGCGAACCGCCCACGACCAGCGCGGACGCCTCGTGCATCCGCTCGAAGACCGGGTTGTCGGCGGTGCCCAGGCCGTGGCCGACGTCCCACGCGGCCATCGGCGCGGCCTGCACGGCGGACAGGTAGGACGGCTCGTGGACGCGCTCGATCTCGGCGTCGGTCGCGGGCTGCGGGACGATCGGTTCGACGCCGTCGAGGACGCCCAGTGACCGTGCCAGACGCATGGTCAGGTCCAGCCGGACCGGGTTCAACGGGTGGTCGCCGCCGAGGTCGTAGGCGAGGAAGGACTCGTCCCACACGACGGCAGCGTTGACCTGTTCGGCGCCCATGAACGGCAACCTAACCCACGGAGCGGATCTCCAGGTCCTAGAGTCTGCCGCGACGAGCAGGGGCGGAATGCGGCCATCGAAGGTGGAACCCCGCGCGTCGGAACGGGGTCAGACAGGAATGCGACGCTCCACCACCCTCACGGCCACGCTGGCGCTGGCCCTCGTGTTCGGCCTCTCCGCGTGCGCCACGACGGTCACCGGCTCCGCGAAGCCGGCCGCGGGCGGGACGAGCGCCGGCAAGACCACGTCCGGCAAGCCCAGCACGACCAAGTCCTCCACCAGCGGCAAGAAGACCGCCGAGAGCACCACCGCGACCAAGCCGGGCAGCTCGGGCGGCAACCTCAAGATCGGCACCCGCAAGAAGTCCGAGGGCTACGACAGCTGCGAGCTGCTCACGCCCGAGGAGGTCGCGGCGGCCGTGGGCGCGAAGAAGCCCGGTGACAAGGGGTGCGTGCAGAGCACCGAGGAGCCGTTCACCCTCGTGCTGTTCCGCGTCGGGTTCGACTTCCACGAGGGCGAGGCGCGCGAGTTCGAGGTCGGCGGCAACACCGCGTACGAGGTGCAGGAGGACGGCTCCTGCACCGTCGTCGTCGTGCTGGACGAGCCCCAGACCGCCGGGCTGATCCCCGCCTTCACCGCGAACGTGACGCCGTTCGACGAGGGCGGCAACCCGTGCGACGCCGCCCTGAAGCTCGCGGAGAAGGGCTTCGAGAAGATCCCCAACGCCTAGGGGTTCGGCCCGGTCGCCAAGGGGCGGGACGGGTCGACGCACCAGTGCGACCACGACCCGGCGTACAGCTCAGCCGGACGATCCGGGCTCGTCACACCGGCCGCTTCCAGGGCCAGCACGACCGAGGACGCGGTCACGCCCGACCCGCAGTAAGCGCCCACGCGCACGCCGTCGCGCACGCCCAGCGCCTGGAACCGCTCCGCCAGCGCCGCCGCGCCACGCCAACGGCCGTCGTCGTCGACGTGCTCGGTGGACGGGGCGTTGTGCGCGCCCGGGATGTGACCCGCGCGCGGGTCCACCGGCTCGGTCTCGCCCCGGTAGCGCGCGGCGGCGCGGGCGTCGAGCAGGACGCCCTCGCGGGCCAGGGTCGCGGCCTCGTCGGCGTCCACCACCGGCATCGCGCCGGGCTCGACCACGATGTCACCCTCGGTGGCCGTCGGGACCTCCGCCGTCACCGGCCGGCCCTCCGCGACCCACGCCGCGAACCCGCCGTCCAGCACGGCCACCTCGCGGTGCCCGGACCACCGCAGCAGCCACCACAAACGGGCCGCGACCGAGCCGTCACCGCCGTCGTACGCCACGACCGGGTGACCTTGGGAGATCCCGATCGAGCGAAGCACGCGCTGCAAGTCGGCGGGGTCGGGCAGCGGGTGCCGCCCGCCGGCGCCGGGCGCGGCGGACAGGTCGGTGTCCAGGTCGAGGAAGTGCGCGCCGGGCAGGTGCCCGACCTCGTAGTCTTGGCGTCCGGGAGGTCCGCCCAGCCGCCAGCGGACGTCCACCACGACGGGGCCGGCCGCGTCGGCGAGCGCGGACGCCAGGGCTTCGGTGCTGATCAATGGATGCACGGCACCATCCTGCACCTTTCACCGGGCGACTAGCATTGGCACCATACGAAGGGGAGCGGGTGTGAACGACCTCATCGACACCACGGAGATGTACCTCCGCACGATCTACGAGCTCGAAGAAGAGGGCGTCGTGCCTCTGCGCGCCCGCATCGCCGAGCGGCTCGGCCAGAGCGGTCCCACGGTGAGCCAGACCGTGGGGCGGATGGAGCGCGACGGCCTGGTGGTCGTCGCCGACGACCGCCACCTGGAGCTGACCGAGCAAGGGCGCAACCTGGCCATCGCGGTCATGCGCAAGCACCGGCTCGCCGAACGCCTCCTGGTCGACATCATCGGCCTGGAGTGGGAGCACGTGCACAGCGAGGCGTGCCGCTGGGAGCACGTCATGAGCGAGGCCGTCGAGCGCAAGCTGGTCAAGCTCCTGGGCAACCCCACCACCTCCCCCTACGGCAACCCCATCCCCGGCTTGGACAAGCTGGGCGACGGCGAGCCCGCCCCGCCGGCGGAGGCCGACCTGGTCCGCGTGGACGAGGTGGCCCGGCGCGGCGGCGGTCGCGTCGAGGTGCGGCGGATCGCCGAGCACGTGCAGCTCGACCCGGACCTGATGGCCGAGCTGAAGGCGGCGGGCGTCGTGCCGGGCGGCACGGTGGACGTCGAATCGATGGGCGGGGCGAAGGTGGTGCAGGTCCGCGGCAACGGCACGACGGCCGAGCTCGACCCGTCGGTCGCGCACGCGGTCCTGGTGCAGGCGAGGTGAGCCTGGGGCAGGAGGGGCAGGCACGGCGGGCCGCGGCGGCGTTCGGCCGCCTGCACGGCACCGCACCGCACGGCGTGTGGTCGGCGCCCGGTCGGGTCAACCTGATCGGCGAGCACACCGACTACAACGACGGGTTCGTGCTGCCCTTCGCCCTGCCCCACCGCACGGCCGTGGCGGCGGCGCCGCGCGCCGACGGCCTGCTGACCGTGGCGACCCTCGGCGACGACGGCGGCGTGCAGCGCGCCGAGCCGGTGGCGGTCGCGGCCCTGGAACCCGGCGTCGTGACCGGGTGGCCCGCGTACGTGGCCGGGGTGGCGTGGGTGCTGCGCGACGAAGGCGTGTCGTCCGGCGCGGACCTCGTCGTCGCGGGTGACGTGCCCGCCGGCGCCGGGTTGTCGTCGTCGCACGCGCTGGAGTGCGCGGTCGCCCTGGCCCTGCTGGGGCTGGCCGGGGTGCCCGAGGACCGGCCCGCGATCGCCCGCTGGGTGCAGCGGGCGGAGAACCACTTCGTCGGCGCGCCGACCGGTCTGCTGGACCAGACCGCGTCGCTGCTGTGCACCGAGTCGAACGTGCTGTTCCTGGACGTGCGCTCGGGCAAGGCCGAGCAGGTGCCCTTCGACGCGGCGGCGTCCGGGCTGGAAGTGCTGGTCGTGGACACCCGCGCGCACCACTCGAACCTCGACGGCGGCTACGGCGCGCGGCGGGCGGGGTGCGAGGAGGCGGCGGCGCTGCTGGGCGTCCCGGCGCTGCGGGACGTGGACCTCGCCGAACTGGACGGGGTGTCGGACCGGCTGCCCGAGCGGCTGCGGCCGTTGGTGCGGCACGTGGTGACGGAGAACGAGCGCGTGCTGCGCTCGGTGGACTTGCTGCGCGCGGAGGACCTGGCGGGCCTGGGGCCGCTGCTGACCGCGTCGCACGAGAGCCTGCGCGACGACTACCGGGTGTCCTGCCTGGAACTGGACGTCGCGGTGGACGCTGCCCTGGCCGCGGGCGCGCTGGGCGCGCGCATGGTCGGCGGCGGGTTCGGCGGGTCGGCGATCGCGCTGACGCCCGTCGACCGGCACGACGAGGTGGTGCGGGAGGTGCTCGCGGCGTTCGCGCGGCGCGGCCTGGCCACCCCGAGGACCTTCACGGCCGTGCCCTCGGCGGGCGCGGGGCGCGACGAATAAGAGGAAAGCGGGGATCACGGTGAAGCTGCTCGTGACGGGCGGTGCTGGGTACGTCGGCAGCGTGTGCGCGGCTCGACTGGTCGAGGCGGGACACGAGGTGGTCGTGCTC
This sequence comes from Saccharothrix sp. CCNWYY140, assembly GCF_037401995.1. Classification (NCBI taxonomy): domain Bacteria; kingdom Bacillati; phylum Actinomycetota; class Actinomycetes; order Pseudonocardiales; family Pseudonocardiaceae; genus Saccharothrix; species Saccharothrix sp. CCNWYY140. The sequence continues at coordinate 31,988 of NZ_JBBEGC010000013.1, read as the reverse complement.
GACGACCTGTCGACCGGGCACGCCGACGCGGTCCCCGACGGGGTCCGGCTCATCGCGGCCGACATCAACGACGTCATCGACGAGGTCCTGGCCGAGGGCTACGACGGCGTGCTGCACTTCGCGGCCAAGTCGCTGGTCGGCGAGTCCATGCAGGACCCGGCGAAGTACTGGCACGGCAACGTCGGCACCGCGCTCAAGCTGCTGGACGCGATGCTGGTGCACGGCACCCCGCGCCTGGTGTTCTCCTCGACGGCGGCCTGCTACGGCGAGCCCGACGAGGTGCCGATCCTGGAGACCGCGCCGACCCGGCCGACCAACACCTACGGCGCGACCAAGCTCGCCATCGACCACGCCATCACCGGGTACGCGGCGGCGCACGGCCTGGCGGCGGTGTCGCTGCGGTACTTCAACGTGGCCGGCGCGTACGGGCGGTTCGGCGAGCGGCACGCCACCGAGACGCACCTGATCCCGATCGTGCTCCAGGTCGCGTCCGGCACGCGGGAGAAGGTCGCCATGTACGGCGACGACTACCCGACCGAGGACGGCACCTGCGTGCGCGACTACATCCACGTGGTCGACCTGGCCGACGCGCACGTCAAGGCCATCGGCGCGGCCACGGCGGGCGAGCACCGGATCTACAACCTGGGCAACGGTTTCGGCTTCACCGTCAAGCAGGTCATCGACGCGTGCCGCTCGGTCACCGGCCACGAGATCCCGGCCGACGTGGCACCGCGCCGCGCGGGTGACCCGGCGGTCCTGGTGGCGTCCAGCGAGAAGGCGCGCACCGAACTGGGCTGGAAGCCCGAGCGGGTCGACCTGGCCGGCATCGTCCGCGACGCGTGGGAGTTCACCCGGTCCCGGTCGCAGGGGGCCTGATGGGCGCGGGGATCTCGGCGGAGGACTTCGCCGACCTGACCGCGTACACCCGGATGCCGAGGATCGGGTCACTGGCCCTGTCCCCCGACGGCACACGCCTGGTCGCCGTGGTGTCGGACTTGGCGGCGGACGGCAAGACCTGGCAGGGCGCGCTGTGGGAACTCGACCCGACCGGCCAACGCCCGGCACGACGACTGACCCGCGGCGCGAAGAGCGAGTCCACACCGGTGTTCGCGCCCTCGGGTGATTTGTTGTTCCTGTCCACGCGCCCGGACCAGGAGGCCAAGTCCGGCAACTCTGGCGGCAGTGGCGCTGGGGCCGGGGCAGGGGCTGGTGCCGGCGTCGGCAAGGACAAGACCGCGCTGTGGCTGCTGCCCCCGGTCGGCGAGGCCCACGAGCTGTTCCGCCCGGCGGGCGGCGTGGACCGGGTCGTGGTGGCGGGCGAGACGGGCACGCTGCTGCTGACGGCGGGCGCACACCCCGGCGGCGAGTTCGACCGGGACGGCGACCGGCGCAAGGCCCGCGAGGACGCGGGCGTGACGGCGATCCTGCACGAGTCCTACCCGATCCGGTACTGGGACTCCGACCTCGGCCCCGCCTACCCCCGCCTCCTCACCTGCACCCTGCCCGGCTCCACTCCTGCCACCTCGGCCACACCCGCCGGCTCCACGGCCCCCGCCGGCCCCGCCGCAGCCGCCGGCTCCACCGGCACGGCCGGGTCAGCCGCGGCAGCCAGCCCCGCAGCCCCCGCCAGGCCCGCCACAGCGGCCGGTCCCGGCGACTCGGGCGGCGAGCGCATCTCCGCTGCGGACCTGGTCGATCTGACGCCGGACTCCGCCGCCCGCCTGGACGACGCAGCGGTGATCAGCCCGGATGGCCAGTGGGTCGTGCACACCGAGCGGGTCGATGTGAGCGCGTCCTACGGTGCCCGGGTGCGGCTGCGGCTCGCGGCGGCCGACGGGTCGTCCAGCCGGGTCCTGGCCGACCAGGACGGGCACTCGTTCATGCAGGTCGCGTTCCTGCCCGACTCGTCGGGCGTGGTCGCGGTGCGCGCGCTGGACTCCACCGCCGATCGGGTGTGGCGCAACACGCTGGTGCGGATCTCGCTGTCCGGCGAGATCACCGAACTGGCGGCGGAACTCGTCGAGGAGGTCGAGCACCCGGTCGTCGCCCCGGACGGCCGTGCCGTGTACTTCACCGCCGCGCAGCGGGGGCACCAGCCGATCTTCCGGCTGGACCTGGCGACGTCGGAGGTCGTGCGGCTGACCGCGTCCGGCGCGTACAGCGAGGTCATCGTGGGTCGCGACCACGTGTACGCCCTGCGCAGCGCGTGGGACCACCCTCCGCAGCCGGTGCGGCTGGAGTTGGAAGGCGTGGACCAGGAGCCGGTCGCCCTGCCCGCGCCCGGTGCCGTCGAGTCCCTGCCGGGCACGCTGACCGAGGTGTCGACCGTCGTGGAGGACGGCCGGACCGTCCGGGCGTGGCTGGTGCTGCCCGCCGGCTGCTCGGCGGACGACCCCGCGCCGCTGCTGCTCTGGGTGCACGGCGGTCCGATCATGAGCTGGAACGCGTGGAGCTGGCGGTGGAACCCGTGGCTGATGGCCGCGCGGGGCTACGCCGTGCTGCTGCCCGACCCGGCGCTGTCGCTGGGGTACGGGCAGGAGTTCATCCAGGCCGGGTGGGGCAGCTGGGGCGACAAGCCGTACACGGACCTGATGGCGATCACGGACGTCACCGTGCGGCGGCCGGACATCGACGACAGCCGGACCGCCGCGATGGGCGGGTCGTTCGGCGGGTACATGGCGAACTGGATCGCCACGCAGACCGACCGGTTCAAAGCGATCGTGACGCACGCGTCGCTGTGGCACCTGGACGCGTTCACCGGGACCACGGACAGCTCGTACTACTGGATCCGCGAGGTCGGCGACCCGCAGCACGACGCCGAACGGGTCCGCGCGTTTTCACCGCACATGCGGGTGGCCGACATCAAGACCCCGATGCTGGTCATCCACGGCGACAAGGACTACCGCGTCCCGGTCGGCGAGGGCCAGCGGCTGTTCTTCGACCTGGTGCGGCACGGGGTGCCGGCGAAGTTCCTGTACTTCCCGACCGAGAACCACTGGATCCTCACCCCCGGCAACACCAAGGTCTGGTACGAGACGATCTTCGCCTTCCTGGCCGAACACGTCCTCGGCGAACCCTGGAAACGCCCAGACCTGCTCTGACCGCCCCGCTCCCGCTCCGCACCCACTTCGACCGACCCCGAGCGCGTCGCCACCACGCACCCGCCCCACGCACCCGCGAGGGGGACGCGTGGGGCACCTCCGGCCGGGCGCGCGGGGCGGGCATGTGGAGCGGGCGCGCGGGGCGGGCATGTGGAGCGGGCGCGCGGGGCGGGCATGTGGGCGGGGCGCGCTGGGCGGCATGTGCAGCGGGTGCGTGGCGCGTGGCGCGAGGGCGTGGCGCGAGGGCGTGGCGCGAGGGCGTGGCGCGTGCAGCGGGGTGCGTGGCGCGGGTGCGGGCGTCGGCCCTGGTCACCGCCGGTCCACCCGGGTCCGGAAAAAATCTCTGCGGATTCTCGGCCGGCGATGTCGAGAACGGGCGCGCGGCTCCGTCCCCGGTGTGAACGCGCCCCACAATGGGGTCGCACCAGCACCGAGGAGAACGACGATGGCCAAGTACCTCCTGCTCAAGCACTACCGCGGCGCTCCGACCCCGGTCAACGACGTCCCGATGGAGCAGTGGACGCCCGAGGAGATCTCCGCGCACATCCAGTTCATGCGCGACTTCGCCGACCGGCTGGAGCAGACCGGCGAGTTCGTCGACGGCCAGGCCCTGGCCCCGGAGGGCACGTGGGTCCGCTACGACGGCGAGGGGCGTCCGCCGGTCACGGACGGGCCGTTCGCCGAGACCAAGGACCTCATCGCCGGGTGGATGATCATCGACGTGGACACCTACGAGCGCGCCGTCGAGCTGGCCGGCGAGCTGTCGGCCGCGCCCGGTGCGGGCGGCAAGCCCATCCACGAGTGGCTGGAACTGCGCCCCTTCTACGCGGTCCCGCCCACCGTCACCGAATGACGTCGATCGACGAGGCCCTGATCCGGAGCCTCACCCCGACCGTGCTCGCGATCCTCGTCCGCCGCGGAGCCGACTTCGCGGCGGCCGAGGACGCCGTGCAGGACGCCTTGCTGGAAGCCGTCCGCACGTGGCCGACCGACCCGCCCCGCGACCCCAAGGGCTGGCTGGTGGCGGTGGCCTGGCGCCGTTTCCTGGACGCCACCCGAGCCGACAGCGCCCGCCGCCGCCGCGAGGACCACGTAGAGGCCGAGGTCGAACCCGGCCCCGCCTCCTCTGTCGACGACACCCTCCAGCTCTACTTCCTGTGCGCACACCCCTCCCTGACCCCGTCGTCGGCGGTCGCCCTGACGCTGCGCGCCGTGGGCGGCCTGTCCACCCGGCAGATCGCGCAGGCGTACCTCGTCCCTGAGGCGACGATGGCGCAGCGCATCAGCCGGGCCAAGCGCACCGTCTCGGGCGTGCGCCTGGACCAGCCCGGTGACGTGGCCACCGTGCTGCGCGTGCTGTACCTGGTCTTCAACGAGGGCTACACCGGCGACCTCGACCTGTCCGCCGAAGCCATCCGCCTGACCCGGCAGCTGGCGGCCGTCATCGACCACCCGGAGGTGGCGGGCCTGCTGGCCCTGATGCTCCTCCACCACGCCCGCCGCGCGAGCCGGACCGCCCCGGACGGCAGCCTCATCCCTCTTTCCCAGCAAGACCGAACCCGTTGGGACACCACCTCCATCGCCGAGGGCGTGGAGATCCTGCAAGCGGCCCTAGCTCGCGACCGGTTGGGCGAGTTCCAGGCCCAAGCCGCCATCGCCGCCCTCCACGCCGATGCCCAGACCGCCGCCGAGACCGACTGGGTCCAGATCGTCGAGTGGTACGACGAACTCCTGCGCCTGACGAACAGCCCGGTCGTCCGCCTCAACCGCGCCGTGGCGATAGGCGAGGCCGACGGTCCCCAGGCCGGCCTGGCCGAACTGGAAACCTGCGACCACACCCTCCCCCGCCACACCGCAGCCGCCGCCTACCTGCACGAACGCGCCGGCAACCTCCCCACCGCCGCCCGCCTGTACGCGGAGGCCGCCCACAAGGCCGCCAACCTCCCCGAACGCGCCCACCTGACCCGCCAAGCAGCCCGCCTCAACGCCACCACCCACCCCGACTAACCCCGCCGATCGCGCACCACCCACGCGACCTACCACCAGCCACCAGCCGCCAGCCACCAGCCGGGCGGTAGGTCCGCCAGCCGGGCGGTGGGTGCGCCGGCCGGGCGGTAGGTGCGCCGGCCGGGCGGTGGGTGCGCCGGCCGGGCGGTGGGTGCGCCGGCCGGGCGGTGGGTGCGCCGGTTCGCTGGCGGGTGCGCCGGCTCGGCGGCAGGTGCGTTGCCGCACGCGGGTCACAGCTGGCGGGCCGCGGCTCCCGGGCTGTGGCTCGCGGCTCGCGGGTTGCGGTGGTGTGTCGGCCCGCGCGGGCGTGGGTCGGCGGTTGTGGAGGTTTGCGGGTGGCCGTGCTCCTTTCGGTGTCAGGACCGGTCGGGGTGGAGGTCGGCGGCTCGTTCTGCCAATTGGCGGACTGTGGCCGGTGGCATTCCTTTCTCCAGTGCCAAGCGCAGCAGTCTGGCCAGGCGGTGGTCTGATTGGGCTTCCTGTGCCCTGTCCAGAGCGATGGCCGCGTAGGCGCCGTCGCCTCGGATGTAGGCCGAGAAAGCGAGCAGGGTCGCGGGTTCGGCGCGTTCCGGGAGGGGGCTGGCTCGGGTCAGTTCCGCCCAGAGGGTTTCGGCTTCCCTGGCGTGCTCGCCCACCGCGTACGACAGGCTCGCGTCGCGGACCACCAAGTCCGACAAGGCGAATGCCAGGGCTGCCACCTCGGCGTCCGTCAGCGGGCGTTTTCGGTCCCTGGCCCGGGTGATCTCGGCGTGGACCAGGGCGTGGTGGCGGCTGAGGGTCGTCGGGTCGTCGTAGGCCAGGGCCTGGTGTTCGGCCACCAAGCGGTCCAGGGCTCGGGAGCGGCGGGTCAGGACCTCCTCCGGGTCCGGGTTCAGGGTGTCGGCGAGGCTGTCGCGGTTCGGGTAGGTGATCAAGCCCTTCGCCACCGACATGGCGGCCAGCGCCGTCGTGGTCGGGTCGGGGACGGTGCCCTCGTCGCCCAGGTCGTGGTAGTTGAACCACGGGGCGTCCTTGGCGGTCGCCGGTGTCCAGATCGCGCACGCCACCGGCACGCCCACCTCGGCCAGCGAAGCCTCCACGTGCGCGACCAAGTGCTCCCGCGGCAGCCGTTCGGGAGGGTCGCCACGGCCGCCGCCGACGATCAGGGCCACGGCCCGGCGGCGGTTCGGGTACTGGACCAACGGCGCGGCCAGGTGGTCGGCGGCTCTGCGGTCGTGGATCGGCTCCGGCAGGTCGGCGCGCAGGGTCTGTTCCACGGTCTGGCCCACCAGCACCACAAGCACCACCGATTCGGTCGGGTGGAAGCCGATCAGGTGCGGCACGGCGGCGATCAGTTCGCCGGGAGTTCGCACGTCCCCGGCCACGTTCACGGAAGTGGTCATGACTCGACTGTGCCGACCGGGAAAAGAAAAAGCCGGCGGACGAGGAGGATCTGTGGACAACTTCGGCTTGTCACCCGATAGGGACCCCGAAAGTGAACGCCGCCCCGGTGCATAAAGGCAACCGGGGCGGCGTAAAGGAAGAAAAATCAGCAGTCAGGAGCCACGCGGCCGTCCGAGCCCGTGTACACGTAAGCGTCGGAGATGTAACCGGAACCGATGTTGTCCCACAGGTTCGTGGTGCCGTAAGTGCCGGTGATCGACTCCCCCACCGCCTGGCAGCGGATCGTCACCGTGGCCCCGTCCGCCACCGAACCGACGGCCGTGTAGTTCGTCCCCGGGCCGGAGCGGACGGTCAGGTTGGAGCCGCTGGTGTTGACCGTCCCGGTCGCGCCGCTGCACGAGTTGCGGCTGGTGTAGCTGCGGGTGCCCCAGTAGTAGGCCAGCGTCCCGTTGAACACGGCCTTCTGGTCCGCGCCGTTGAGCCGCTGTTCGTAGTGCAGGTGCGGCCCGGTGGAACCACCCGTGGTTCCGACGTTGCCGATCTGCTGCCCGATCCGCACGGTCTGCCCCACGGACACCCGCTGCGCGGACAGGTGCGCGTACCGGGTCCGCCAGCCACCGCCGTGGTCGATCTCGATCCACCGGCCGTAGCTGACGCTGCCCTCGTTCGCCACCCGGGTCACGGTGCCGCCCGCGGAGGCCACGACCGGGTCGCCGTCATCGTTGGTGCGGTTGAAGTCCACCGAGTTGGGCGGGCTGTGGTTGGTCCGGGTCTGCCCCTCCCAGACCTGCCCGCACGGGAACGGCAACTGGAAGGCCGGAGCCGCCACGGCCTCGCCCGCGGTGAGGGCGAGGCCGAAGAGCGGCGCGACGAGGGCGGTGACTAAGACGCGGCGCATCTGCCAACCTCCTTGACGACTGGGTGTGGTGATCGGACCACGCCCAGCCGCCTTAGTGGAAGTCTAACGAGATGCCAACTTCGTGAATTACTTCCTAACCAACCGATCGGCGCAACGCCGCCGCCCCACCGACCACGGGGAGTTCCACCGACGTCGAGGTCAGGTCGATGGACAGCCCCGCACCCGGCTTAGGCCGCAAGGTGTAGTCGTAATCGCTCGAGATCAGCACGAACTCGATCGTGTGACCCGCCTTCACGACGTAGTCCTGGGGTTCGAACTCCACCTCCACCCGGTACGTGTGACCAGGCGCGATGGGCTTGGTCCGGGACGGGTCCACCCGGTTCTGCGGGTCGGTCCAGCCCCGCGTCACGATGTGGCTCGTGCCGTCCGGCGCCCGGTCCACCAGCAGCGCGGTCACGTTGGCCGCGGGCCGGTCGAACGAGATCGCCAGGTCCACCCGGGCGACACCCGAAAGGCGTAGGTCGGCCGACGACACGCGAGTCGCGTACGACAGCCGGTTACCGGAGCTGGGCAGGTCCACCAGGTCCTCGGCGAGCTTGGACGAGTCGTCGCGCAAGGACTCCACGACCGCCTTGCCCGGAACGGCCGCGGACCGCAGCGCCCCCTTGGCCGAACCGCCGGCCCACGGGAACAGCCGCGCCGAGGACGTGCCCGGGGCGGGCCAGTCGGCCTCGTCGGTCCACGTCGTCTTGTCCTCGCGCTGGATGGTCGACTTCGGCTCCTTCTCCACGCCGTTGTCGATGCCGTACAGGTAGTGCGAGAACCACCGGTTGACCGTGCGCCGCCACTCGACCGACCGCAGCGTGTCGGGGTCGGTGTGCCCGGCCTGGTGCAGCCAGATCTTGTGCTCGACGCCGTGCTTCTTCAGCGCCTCGTACCACTGGTGCACGTGCTTGACCTTGACGTTCCAGTCGCTGAGGCCGTGCACGGCGAGCACCGCCGCCTTGACCTTCGAGGCGTCCTTGACGTAGTTCCGCTCTTCCCAGAACTCGCTGTAGTCACCGGTCACGCGGTCCTGCTTGCGGGCGATCTCGGCGATCACCGGCTTGCAGATCTCGCGGTCGGCGCGCGTGTAGACGTACTCGGCGAGCACGTCCAGGTCCTCGCCTTGGAACGTGCCGGGCGCGACCACGGTGCCGTCCGCGCGGTAGTAGTCGTACCAGGAGGAGATGGCCGCGATGGGCACGATGGCCTTGAGCCCCTCCACCCCGGTGGACGCCACGGCGTTGGGCAGGGTCCCGTTGTAGGACACGCCCATCATCGCGGTGTTGCCGGTGGTCCAGGTGGCCTTCACGTCGGCGCCGGCGGCGTCGCGGGCCGTGGCGCGGCCGTTGAGCCAGTCCACGACCGCCTTGGACCCGATGGTCTCGTTGCGCCCGCCCGAGGTCGGGCAGCCCGACGACTTGCCGGTGCCCAGCGACTCCGCGTACACCATCGCGAAGCCGCGCGAGATGAAGTAGTCCTCGTACCGACCGGACCGGATGGGACCGGCGTTGGGGCCGACGGCCGCGGCGATGCGCTCGTCGGCCTGTGCCTTGAGCACCGAGCCGTCGCGCTTGTCGTAACCGCCGTGCTTGTTGGGCACGTACAGCTCGACGTCGACGTTGTGGTTGGCCACGTCGTTGCCACCGGAGAAGTACGGGCTGTTGAAGAACACCACGGGGACCTTCAGCCCCCTGTCGGTGGCCTTCTGGCGCACCACCTCGGTGTACACCTCGTCGTCCCGCCCGTCCCGGTCGCTGTCGACCGGCGCGCGGACCCACACGGATTCCTTGACCACGTCCTTCGGGTCGAAGACGGGTTGCGCCTCGCCGTCCTTGAAGACCGGGCCTTCCGCGGCCGAAGCGACCGCGGGCAGCGCTCCCAGGGGCAGCGTCACCAGAGCCGCGAGCACCGCGGCTCTCCGAACACCCTTCACGGCAGTTCCCCCATCATGTCCACGACAGGTCCGTGCAGACCTTTCCCCTGTGACACAAGACGTGTCAAGTGGCCGTCAAGTCCACAGTGGACACTGTATCGACACCCGACGATCGGCGGCTTGACCAGCGCTGACAACGTGTGCAGACTCGCCCGCGCCATGCGTGAATTCATCGCCGCGCTGCCCAAGGTGGAGCTGCACGTCCACCTCGTCGGGTCAGCCTCCCTCGACACCGTCCTCACCCTCGCCCGCAGGCACCCGCACCGCGGCGTGCCCACCGACGAGGCCGAGCTCCGCGCGTTCTACGAGTTCACCGACTTCACCCACTTCATCGACGTCTACGCCAAGGTCAACGACCTGGTGACGACCGGCGACGACGTGGCCGCCCTGGTGGTGGGACTGGCCGAGGAGCAGGCGCGGCGCAACGTCCGGTACGCCGAGGTGACGGTGAGCGCGACCAGCCACCTGCGGGCCGGCATCGCGCCCGACGAGCTGGACGAGGCCCTGGCCTCCAGCCGGGCCGAAGCGTGGGAGAAGCACGGCGTCGACCTGGCGTGGGTGTTCGACGTTCCCGGCACGTGGGATCGGGACTTCGGCCTGACCAGCGCCCGCTACGCCGTGGATCACCGTCCGCCGGGCACCGTCGGGTTCGGACTGGGCGGGGCCGAGTCCGACGCGCCGCGCCGGGCGTTCCGGGAGGCGTTCGCGCGGGCCCGCGAGGCCGGGTTGCGGTCGGTCCCGCACGCGGGCGAGACCACCGGGCCGGACCAGGTCTGGGAGGCGCTGCGGGACCTGGGCGCGGAGCGGATCGGCCACGGCACCGCCGCCGTCCGCGACCCCGAGTTGCTGGCCCACCTGCGGGACAACGGGATCGTGCTGGAGGTGTGCCCGACCTCGAACCTGCGCACCGCCGCCGTCCGCGACCTCCGCGAGCACCCGCTGCCGAAGCTGCTCGAAGCCGGGGTCCCGGTGACCCTCGCGACCGACGACCCCGGCAGTTCCACACCGACCTGAACGCCGAATACCTGTTGTGCCACGAGGAGTTCGGCCTGGGCCGGGGCGAGCTGGCGGACCTGGCCCGCGCGGGCGTGCACGCCAGTTTCGCCTCACCGGAGCGGAAAGCCGAGATCCTCGCCGCGATCACCGCGGCGGAACAGGGATCCTGACCGATCGTGTGCGGACATCACCCATAAGTCCAAAGCATGGCTCTGCCGGCGGCAATAAGCTGACTCATGAGCTTGCGGCAGTTCGAGTACCTGGTCACGGTCGCGGAGGAGGGGTCCTTCACGCGGGCCGCCGAACTGCTGCACGTCACCCAGCCGGCGCTGTCGCACCAGATCAGGGCGCTGGAGGAGGCGGTGGGAACGCCGCTGCTGGACCGGCTCCCGCGCACCGTGCGGCTCACGCCGGCGGGTCGGGCCTGGCTGCCGTTCGCCCGGCAGGCCCTGGCCGGCGCGGAGCGGGCGGTGACGGCGGCCCGGCGCGCGGGCGGGCTGGAGTGCGGTGAGCTGCACGTGGCGACGTTGCACTCGGTGACCCTCGGGGTGCTGCCGCCGGTGCTGCGGGAGTGGCGGGCGCGGCACCCGGACGTGCGGATCAGGCTGTTCGAGCACCGGCACGGCGACGACCTGCGGGAGGCGATGACCGAGGGCCGGGCGGACGTGGCGGTCGGGCCGGAGCCGCCGAACTGGCCCGGGTTCGCGCACGTCCTCGGGGTGGAGGAGTTCGTGGTGGTGGTGCCGGCGGATTCGGGGCTGCGGTCGCCGGTGGACCTGCGGGTGTTCGCCGACGAGGGGTGGGTGCACTACGCGCCGGGCAACGGGCTGGCGGACCTGGTGGACGCGGTGTGCCGAGAGCGCGGGTTCCAGCCGTGGGCGCGCGTGCGGACCGAGCAGACGGCGGCGGCACCGGTGCTGGCGGCGGCCGGTCTCGGTCCGGCGCTGGTGCCGCGCAACGTGCTGCCGGAGGCGTTCGACGGGCTGGTGCTGCGCGTGGAGCCGCCGGTGCGGCGGACGTTGGTCGCCTATGGCCACAAGGAGCCCGACCCGTTGACCCGGGCGTTCATCGGGCTGCTGGGCGAGGCAGGATGTGTGCTGTGAGGCTGGTGATCCTGGGCGGTGGCGGGTTCCGGGTGCCCCTGGTGCACCGGGCGCTGGTGGGCGACGGGCTCGTGGACGAACTGGTCCTGCACGACGTGGACGCCGCGCGGCTGGACCGTGTGCGGGAAGTGCTGGGGCGGCCTCCGGCCCCCGCTTCCATTGTCCCACGGGGGACCGACAACCACGACGACGGCGAGGGAATTGTCGGTCCCCCGTGGGACAATGGACATCGGGGGCCGGAGGCCACGCACCAGCCTCGCGTGTGGGCGACCACCGATCTCGATGAGGCGTTGCGGGGCGCGGACTTCGTCTTTTCCGCCATTCGGGTTGGCGGGTTGGCCGGGCGGGCGATCGATGAGCAGGTCGCGCACGCGCACGGGGTGCTCGGGCAGGAAACCGTGGGCGCTGGCGGGATCGCATACGGGCTCCGAACCGTGCCGGTGGCGCGGGAAATAGCTCGGAAAGTCGCCGAAGTCGCCCCGCAGGCCTGGGTCATCAACTTCACCAACCCCGCCGGACTGATCACGGAGGCGATGGCCGAGCACCTCGGCGACCGGGTCATCGGCATCTGCGACTCCCCCTACGGCCTGTGCCGCCGCGTGGAACGAGCACTGCGAGTCGAGAACGCGCGGTTCGACTACTCCGGGCTCAACCACCTCGGCTGGCTGCAAGGCGTCTACACCGGGGAAGAGAACCTGCTACCCCGCCTGCTCGACAACCCGGAAGCGCTGCGGAGCTTCGAGGAAGGTCGGCTGTTCGGCGCGGAGTGGTTGCGGGCGTTGGGAGTCATCCCGAACGAGTACCTGCACTACTACTACGACACCCGCGAAGCGATGGGTGACGACCGGGGCGCGTTCCTGCTGCGCCAACAAAAACGGTTCTACGACGGCGAAGTCGACTGGGAGACCACCCGGCTCGAACGCGAAGCCACCTACATGAAGCAGGAGCGCGACTCACTCGAAGGCGGCGGCTACGAGCACGTGGCCCTGAAGCTCATGCACGCCATCGCCAACGACGAACGAGCCACGCTCATCCTCAACGTCCGCAACGGAAACACACTGTCCACACTAGACTCACAGGCCGTAGTAGAAGTGCCGTGCACGGTCGACAAGCACGGCGCGCAGCCGAACCCGGTCAGCCCCCTGCCCGACCACGCCGCCGGACTGGTGCAGACGATCAAAGCGATCGACCGGCTCGTCCTCGAAGGCACGTACCCCGCCGCGTTGCAGGCGTTCGGCCTGCACCCGCTCGTCGACTCCACCAAGACCGCGAAGAGCCTGCTGGACACCTACCTCGACCGCCACCCGGAGCTGGCCTACCTTAGGTGAGCCCGGCCCAGCGCGTCCGCCCGCCGGGTCGTCTCGGGCAGCCGCACCGAGCACAGCCGCAGCACCTCGACACACGCCCGGTCCAGGTCGATCCGGTGCCCCACGGACACGAACACGGGTTTCACCCCGGCCCGCGTCCGCAACGCCCGTCCTACCACCTCGCCGTCGTCCACCAGCTCGGTCCACGCGCCCCGCTCGTCGGACGGCATCTCGAAGTGCCCCATCGGCGTCTTCGCCACCCCGACGCTCGGCAGGTCGGTCAGCACCCCGATGTGGCAGGCCAGCCCGAACCGGCGCGGGTGCGCGAGCCCCTGCCCGTCGCACACCAGCAGGTCCGGGCGCACGGTCAGCCGGTCCAGGGCCTCCAGCAGCGTCGGCAGCTCGCGGAAAGCGAACAGTCCGGGCACGTAGGGGAAGTCGGCGACACCGGCCACCACCGCCGTGTCCACGGTCTCCAGCGTCACCGCGTCCAGCACCACCACCGCCCCGACCACCCGGTCGTCGTCGGCGTAGGCGACGTCCAGCCCGGCCACGTGCCGCACGGTGAACCCCGGATCGGTCTCCGGACGCACGAGAACCCGCAGCCGCTCCTGTTCGGCGACGGCCTCCTCCGGTGTCACTCGTGCCTCACCGCCGCCCGGTGCGCGGCCAGCAGGTCGTCGCCGAAGTCGCCGGACCGCCTGCGCCACACCGTGTGCGCGTGGTTGGCGTCGTTGGCCGTGTTGTCGTACTCGATCAACAGCTCGGGACCCTGGATGCGGTAGTAGTGGCCGGCGCCGCGCGACGCCGAGCCCTGCCACGCGAAGTGCAGCCGGTCCAGGTCGAGCTGGTCAAACTCCTCGTCGGCGAGGTCGCTGTGCAGGCGGTCCAGGTAGTAGCGGACCAGGCCCACCAGCAGGCCGCGCGAGGCCCGGTCCAGCTGCGCCGGCGTCACGCCCTGCGGCTCGATGTCGCCGATCGTGGAGTCGTTGCCGGTGTAGAGGTCCGGTGGCGGCTGGTCGGACACCACGGCCAAGCCGCGTGCGGTGCGGCCCATGCGGTCAAGCAGTTCGCGGGCCAGTTCCTCCTCCAGCCGCAGCGGCTGCGACACCGTCCGGCCCCGGTAGGTCACCCGCGCCGGGTTCGCGCCCAGGAAGAACGGCGTGGCCGACACGCGGCCGTCGGCGACCACCACGCTCACCGACAGGTGGTGGCCCTCGACGCGCCAGCCCCACGGCTCGTCGGAGCCCGGTTCGCCGAGCAGGACGGTCCAGTAGTCGCCCTGGTGCCGGTCGCGGCGCCCGGCTTCGCGGTCGTCCAGCACGTCCTCCAATGCCATCACGCTCACGGTCTGCGCGTAGGCGTGCGGGCTGAGGACGCACGCCAGCAGCCCGTGCACGGCCTTGCGCTGGGTGCGGTCGAGATCGCCGAGGACCAGCCCGGGACGCGGGCCGGGCGTGTAGGCCCAGGTGCGGCGCAGGTCGTCGTCGGCGACGTCCCGCACCGCCGCCGCGCGCTGCCCCTCGTCGAGCAGGTCGAGGAAGCGGCGGGTGGCCTCGGCGATCTCGTGCAGCATCACTCGAACTTATCTGCCCTCAGATCGCGCAGCAGCAGGTGGCAGTCCTTGATCGAACCGGAGGTGTCGCCCAGGGACCGGTAGATGCCCCACTTGGGGCGCAGCCGGTCGCCCAGCCACGTGTCCACGCCGGTGCGGGTCTTGTCCAGCACGGTCGTGCCACCGCTGCGCAGGATCCACCGGACGCGGCCGGACGAGCCGTCGCCCACGCCGATCTCGACCACGGTGTCGATCCACTTGTTGTGCAGCGGAGCCAGGTCGGTGTTGCCGACCAGCACGTTGCCCTCGAAGACCTTGAACTCGATCTTCTGCACCCCGTTGGTGCGCCGCAGCGACATCACGGTCACTGGGGACGTTCCCACACCGGGCATCTTGGTCTGCATGATGTGCGTGAACGTGGTTGTCGCCTGAAGGGTGCTGGGGATGTACATGGAGTACCTGAAGCGCCATGTCTCGCCCTTGTAGATGTTCACGTTCGCGCCGTTGGTGCGCATACCGGCGACTTCGTTGCGCTGCCGGTCCGTGGACGTGTCGCGGTCCCGCGTGTGCATGTCGAACCGGTAGTCCGTGCCCTGCATGTAGATGTGCTTGACGCCGGGGTGCGAGTCCGCACGGTCGTCCTCGATGCTCTCGAACCCGCTCAGGCCCGTAGGGCTCCACTTGAGGCGCCACGTGGCCGCGTGTGCCACCCCACCTCCTATGAGCAGCGGCGATGCCGCGAGACCGGCCAGCACTGAACGACGGGTGACTTCCACGTCGTCTCCTTCCACCACGAAGACACGCGGCGGTTTGGCAAGCTTGTTACCAAAGGGGGCGAGTTGACAAGAGCATTCCGACGATTTTGGGCCGCGGACACGGTGTCGCTGGTCGGCACGCACATCACGACGCTGGCGCTGGGGTTCCTGGCGATGGACGACCTGGCCGCGTCCGACTTCGAGGTCGGGCTGCTGCGCGCGGCCCCGTGGGTGCCGTACCTGCTGTTCGGCCTGCTGGCGGGCGTGGTGGTGGACCGGTACCGGCGGCGGCCGATCCTGGTCGGGGCGGACCTGGCGCGCTTCGTCGTGCTGGGCCTGGTGCCGGTGCTGCACGCGGCCGGCGCGCTGACCCCGCCCGTGCTGTACGTGCTGGTCACGGTGTTCGGCGCGCTGTCGCTGGTGTACGACGCGGCACACCAGTCGTTCCTGCCCAAACTGGTGCCGGCGACCTGGCTGACCACCGCCAACGCCCGCATGGAGCAGACCCGGGCGACGGCCCAGTCCGCCGGGCCGACCGTCGGGGGCTGGCTGGTCACGGCCGTGGGCGCGCCGCTGGCGATCCTGGTGGACGCGGTGTCGTACCTGGTGTCGGGGCTGGTGCTGGCCACCATCCGGGTGGACGAGGAGGTCGTGCCGCCCGAACGCCGGAACCTGCGCCGTGAGCTCCGCGAAGGCCTGGCGTGGGTGTACCGGCACCCGGTCCTGCGCCCGCTGGCGGTCACGTCGCACGCGTGGTTCCTGTTCACCGGGCTGGCGGCGACGGTGTTCCTGCTGTTCGGGCACGACGTGCTGGGGTTCTCGGCGTTCGAGCTGGGCATCGCGTTCGCGGTGGGCGGGGTGGGGACGGTGGTCGGCGCGTCCCTGTCCGACCGGGTGGTGGCCGTGCTGGGCGGTCCGGGCGGGGCGATCGTGCTGGGCCGGTGGCTGACGCCGGTGGCCTACGCGCTGGTCCCGTTCGCGGACTCGACGGTGACGGGCCTGGTCCTGTTGTCGGCCGCGCAACTGCTGTGGGGCTTCGGCGTGGGCGTGGACAGCCCGCCGGAGATGGGCTACCGGCAGGCCATCACGCCCGACCACCTCCAGGGCCGGATGAACGCCACGATCCGCTCGCTGAACCGGGCCATGATCGTGGTCGGCGCGCCGCTGGGCGGCCTGCTGGCGGGCTGGCTCGGGCACCGCGCGGCGCTGTGGGTGGCCGTGGCGGGCCTGGTGGCGCAGGCGGTGGTGGTCACCCGCTCCCCGGTCCGCACGGCCCGCGCACCGCACTAGGGCCAGGGGTTCAGCTCCGGCCGCGTCCCGGTGACCTCGCCCAGCGGCTCGCGCCCGGCCAGCCACAGCACGAGGTCGGTGGCCTCGCCGCGCAGCTCGTGCGGCTCGCCCGCGCCGATCGTCCACTTGCGACCCGGCGACACCAGGGCGAGCTGGACGCCGTCCGGGACGCGCTTGGCCAGGAAGTCCACCGCGTGCTCGCAGAAGTCGGGCTCGAAGGTGACCGGCCCGAGTCCCAGGTCGAAGGTGTGGATCTCGACCTCGCGCCACACGGCGTACGCGGTGTCCTCCATCGTGCCGTCGCGGTAGCCGACCGGGGTGGACCAGTCCTGGACACCCTCCCAGGCCTTCTCCAGCCGTGCGACGGCCTGTGCGATCGCCTCCCGGTGCTCGGCGACCGAACGCCCGGCCCGTTGTTCGATCACCGCGTCCCGTCCGGCGCGGCCACCGGGGTAGGGCTCCAGCTTGGCGCCCTCGTTCTCGGCCTGCCGCGCCATCGCCTCGGTCACGCCCTCGACGTGCGCCAGGACGTGACCCCGCGTCCAGCCCGGCAGCACGGACGGCTCGCGCGCCTGGTCGTCGGTCACGTCGGCGACCAGCTCGGCGAGGCGGCGGTGCGCGGCCAGGGCGGCGGCGGTGATCGTCACAACTTCCCCCTAATGGAACGAGTGCGTTAACCCGTTAGGCAACCTAGCGGGTCGCCGCCCCGAAGTCCATTAGGATGAGCAGGATGAACCGCGCGCTGGAGTTCGCCGCCACGATCCGGCACGACGGACACGGCGGCCTGGAAGACACCCTGCCCACCGTGGCCGCGCTGGAGGCGTGGTCCGGCATGCCCGCCACCGAGGCGCTCCTGCACCAGGTCCACGACCTGCGCTGGGCGGTGCGCTCCCTGCTGGCCCACGCGTCCGCCGCCGGCACCCGCGTGGACACCCCCTACCTGCGTCCGCTGGAGGAGGCCCTGGCCCGGATCAACGCCGCCGCAGCCGCCGCCCCCAGGGCCGCCGAACTCCGCTGGGGCACCCCGCCGACCCTCCACCACGTCGACTCGGCCACGCCCGGCGAACGCCTGCTGGCCGACCTGGCGACCGACACGATGGAACTCCTGGCCGGCGACCAGAGCCCCGACCTGCGCGCCTGCCCGTCCCCCCGCTGCATCCGCTTCTTCGTCCGCACGCACCCCAAGCAGCAGTGGTGCAAGCCCTCCTGCGGCAACCGGGCCCGGGTGAGCCGCCACTACCACCGCACCCGCGACTGACGGGTGCGGTGGGCGGGCGGTCAGCCCTGGACGATGTAGGCGGTCAGCTGGTCCTGGTCCTCTTCCAGTTGGCTGATGCGGCTCTTCACCACGTCGCCGATGCTCACGATGCCGACCAGCTCCCCGTCCGACACCACCGGCACGTGGCGGATGCGGCGTTGGGTCATCAGGACCGACAGGCTCTCCACCGAGTCCTTCGGCGAACAGGTGTGGACCTCGGCAGTCATGATCTCCTCGACCGGGTCCTCCAACAGGGCCGGTCCCCGGTCGTGCAGCCGGCGCACGACGTCCCGCTCCGACACGATCCCCGCGATGCCGTCCGGTCCCACGACGACCATCGCACCCACGTTGTGCTCGGCCAGCGCGGCTACCAGCTCCGCCACCGACGCTCTGGTCCCGACCGTCGCGACGGCCGAACCCTTGGTCCGCAGGACGTCAGCGATCCTCATGTGGCGCCTCCCTGATCCGAGCCAGATCCGGTGCTACCCGCCTCAGGCTAGTTCGCCCGGCGCTCGAACGGCAGATCATGCGCCCGATGGGACCACCGCAATTGTGCGGCCGACGCGGTGATACCGAGCGCCGTGACCACGAGCAACGCGATGAGCGCAGGGGTGAATGCGCCGATCGCCGCAGCCAGCGCCGGTCCGGCCGAGAAGCCCAGCGTGCGCAGCAGGGAGGTCAGGCCGCCGGACGTGCCGACCAGGTCCGGCGGGGTCTCGGCCAGGATCGCGGCGGCGTTGGGGCCCGCGAACAGGCCGTGCCCGACGCCCAGCACCGCCAGCCGCCAGACCAGGTCCGCGGTCGGGGTCGTGGCGTCCACGGGCAGCAGCAAGGCCGTGCCGACCAGGGCGACCACCGCGCCGACCGCCGCCACCGGGCGCGCGCCGAACCGGTCCGCCAGCACGCCCGCGATCGGCGAGAACACCGCCATGCCCGCCGACATCGACAGCACCGCCACGCCGATGACGACCGCGGGCCGGTCGGCGATCAGGTAGGGGACGGCGAAGTTCAGCGCGGCGATGCCCACGATGATCAGCGGCATCGACACCAGGGCCAGGCTCAGCCGGGGCCGGCGCAGCATGTCCCGCACCGGCCGCGCCTCCGGCAGCCGCAGCCACACCACGAGCGCCAACACCGTCACCGGCAGCAGGTACACGTGCACGAACAACGCCGTCGCCCCGACACCGACGACCGCCGCCTCCAGCAGCAAACGTTTGCCGGGCCACGGCAGCCCGCGCTCGGACCGCGCGATGGTCCGCAGCCCGACCACCACGGCCACCAGCACGACCGGCACGTTGATGAGGAACACCGACCGCCACCCGAACGCGTCGGTCAGCACCCCGCCCAGCGCCGGCCCCGCGACCCCGCTCAACGGGATCAGCGTCAGCACCAGGCCCATCGCCCGCCCCCGGTGCCGCGGGTGGACCACCGCGCTGATCACCGGCATGGTCACCGCGCCGATCAACGCGCTGAACACGCCCTGCGCCGCCCGGCCCGCCAGCACCAGCTCCGCGGTCGGGGCCAGCGCGATCGCCAGACTGGCCACACCGAACCCGACCACCGACAGCAGGAACGCGGGCCGGTGCCCAGCGCGGTCCAGCCACCGCCCGGCCGGGATGCTCAACGCCACCATCGGCAGGTTGTAGGCGTGCAGCACCCATTGGGTCACGGTCGGTCCCGCACCCAGGTCCTCCCCCATCAGCGGCAACGCCACCACCACGGCGGTCAGGTCCAGCGCCGCGAGCACCACGGACAGGGCCACCGCCACCACCGCGCCCCAGCGGGTCATGCGCGCACCAACGCGGTCAGCAGGTCGGCCAGGGCCGTGCGCAGGTCGTGGTCGAGCAGGCGGCCGTGCTCGTCGAACCGGCGGACCGCGTGCCCCACCGCCACCTCACCGGGCACCACCAGCGCTCCGGACGCGGCCAGCACGCGGCGTGCGTCGGCCTGCGCGGAGATCGCGCCGCGCGGACCAGGGCTCGCGCCCACCACTCCGGCGGGCTTGCCGGTCAGCGCACCAGCGCCGTACGGGCGGGACGCCCAGTCGAGTGCGTTTTTCAGCTGTCCGGGGAGGGAGTTGTTGTACTCGGGGGTCGCGATGAGCACCGCGTGGGCCTCGGCGACGGCCTTGCGCAGCCCGGTGACGGCTTCGCCCGGCGCCTCCTCGGCGTCCTCGTCGAACGGGGGCACGGCGGCCAGGTCGTCCCACACCACCAGTTCCGCGCCGGGCGGCAGCTCGTGGCGGGCGGCGGCGAGGAGCCTGCGGTTGAACGACTCCGCGCGCAGGCTGCCCGCGATGCCCAGGATCGTGATCGTCATGGACAAGACGGTCGGTCTAAGGCGGGTGGTGGCACATCGGGCGACAGCCCTATTCGAAGAGTCGCAGTCGGTGCGCGGTGGCGGCGGCCTCGACACGGTTGGCCACGCCGAGCTTGCCGAGGATGTTCGACACGTGCACGCTCGCGGTCTTCGCCGAGATGAACAGGCGCTCGGCGATCTCCCGGTTGGCCAGCCCGTCGGTGACCAGCCGCAGGATCTCCACCTCGCGGGCGGTCAGGCCGAAGCCGGTGCGCTTGGCGGCGCCTTCGCCGGTGAGGGTCACGTGGGCGCGGCGGGCGAGGTCGGCGGCACGGGTGCGCAGGGGCTCGGCTTGCAGGGCGTCCGCCAGGGTGACGGCCCGGCGCAGGTGGTCGGCGCGGGCTTTCGGGTCCTGGGCGGCGTGGTCGAGGAGGGCGGAGGCGAGGTGGAAGGGCTGGCCGAGCGCCTCCCACGCGGGGATCGCCTCGGGTGAGCCGTGGAAGGTCAGCGACCAGGCCCGCTGCACAGGGCCGACGACCGGGAGCTCCGGCGGTTGCGGCAGCTCTGGCGGTTGCGGCAGGTCAGGCGGGGTGGGGCGCGGCCTCCGGCCCCCGTCTCCATTGTCCCACGGGGTACCGACAAAACCGGCGGCTTGGGAGGTCTCGGCGGGCGTGATCAGGCCGGCTCTGCGGGCGGTCACCAGGAGGGGCCAGGCGAAGCGGGAGACGTGTGGCAGGTGGGGTAGGGCCAGGACTGGAGACAAGACCTCGGCGGCGTCGTGACCCTGTGCCAAGCGGACCTCCGCCTCCAGGCGGGTCGGGAGGAGTGGGTCTTGGGTGAAGCCGCCGTCGACCAGGTCGTGTGCTCGGGCTACGGCCCATGCTGCTCGGTCGAGATCACCGCGGTGCAGGTCCACGAAACCCTTGAGGCACAGCAGGTGTGCCTGGTGGTTGGGTGGTGGGGCGTGGTCCAGGGCGTGGTCGGCGGATTCCACGGCCTCGTCCCACCTGCCCGCCGCGACCAGTGTCATGGTCAGCGCCACCGCGTGTTCGACGCCTGCGGACCGGGCCAGGCCCAACTCTTGCGCGGTTCGGATGCCCTTGCGGGCCAACTCCTCGGCGCGGTCCAGCCTCCCGAACGCCTCGCACAGGGACGACTCCCAGCGCAGGGCGCGCAGCCGGATCTGGTGAGCGGCGACGGATTCGGCGATCGCGGCGGCCTTGGTCAGGCGCGGTAGTTGGGCGTCCAGGTCGCCCTGGCGGGCGTCCAGCGCGGCGAGGGTGATCAGGGCGGCGGCCTCGGACGGGTCGTCGCCGGCGTGGTGCGAGGCGGCCAGGGCCTGTTCGGCGACGGTGCGGGCCTCGTCCGGCGCGGGCACCTCCATGAGCCTTCCGGCGAGGGAGTTGAGCAGGTAGCCGCGGATGGCGTGACCGTCCGGGACGATGTCGACGGCGCGGCGGTGGTCCTCCAACGCCTCCGGGCGGCCCAGGCGGGCCAGCATCCGGGCGCGCTGCTCCAGGACCGCCGCGTAGCGGATGCGTTCGGCGTCGACGTCGAGAGCCGCCAATAGTTCGGTGGTCAGTTCGACGCCTCGGGTGTCCTCGCCGGCCCGCCACGCGGCTTCGCCCGCGTTCTCCAGCACGGTGTTCCGGTCCACGGCGAGGTGTCCGGCGTGCTCCCACAGGGTGAGGACGCGTTCGAGCATGGCCAGTTGTTCGGCGTGGGCGAGGGCGCGGCGGGCGGTGTCGGCGGCGTGCCACGCGGCTTCGACGGCGCCGGTCAGGTCGCCGGCGGCGTGGCGGTGGTGGGTCAGTTCGGCGGCGGCGTCCGGGGGCAGGGCGCGCGCGTAGCGGGCGTGCAGGTCGACCCGTTCGCCGGGCAGCAGGTCGGCGCACACCGCGTCCCGGATCAGGGCGTGCCGGAAGGCGTAGCCGTCGCCGTCAACGACCAGCACGCCACCGTCCACAGTGGACCTGATGGCGGTGGTGTCGACGACCCGGCTCAGCACCGCGTGCGGCACCCGCGCGCCACCGACCGCCGCCGCGCGCACGATCGCCACCGCGTCCGGCCCGAGCCGGTCCACGCGGCCCAGCAGCAGTTCCGCCAGGGACCGCCCGGCGGACCCGTCCAGCAGGGCTTCCACGAACAACGGGTTGCCCGCGCTGCGCCGGAACACCGTCCGCGCGAACTCCGGATCGGGCTCCGCACCCAGGATCTCCCGCAACTGCGCCTGGACGTCCCGCGCGGACAACCGCCCCAGCTCGACCGCGCGCACCCACGGCACCCGCCCGAGCTCCGCCAGCACCGCCCGCAGCGGACGGCTGGTCTCGTCGGTCCGGTGGGTGACCACGATCAACGACCGCGGCACCGCGCGCTGGTTGCGGACCAGGAAGTCCAGCAGGTCGCGGCTGGACCGGTCGGCCCAGTGCGCGTCCTCCACGACCAGCACCACGGGCCGGGTCTCGGACAGCCGGGACAGCAGCGCGAGCACACCCTCGAAGAGCCGGGGACGAGCCTCGTCACCCGGACGCGCGTCGACCAATCCGGGCACGAGCGGCGCGAGGGCGACCCGCTCCGCCTCACCCAACTCGACCCCGCGCAACGCGGCGACGAACGGCGCGAACGGCAACCCGTCCAACTCGACGCACCCGCCGACCAGCACCCGCGCGTCCAGCCCGGCGACGAACTCCGCCACCAGCCGGGACTTCCCGACACCGGCCTCACCGCCGAGCAGCACGGTCGCGGGCGCGTCGGCGAACGCCTCGACCAGCCGGGCCGTCTCCGCGCCCCGCCCGACCAGGACCGGACTCACCCGCTGCGCGCTCATGACGAACCGAGCCTAACCCGTGCGCGCGCACGCAAAGAAAAACGGCACACCGCTGACACCGTGTGATGAGCACGGTGTCAGCGGTGTCGAATGGCCGTCCGCGGCGAACCGTCGGTCCCCGAAGGAACACGCGGATTGTCGGACCCCGATGAGACAATGGACATCGGGGGCCGCAGGCCGCGGGGCGCTCAGCCGCCGTTGCGGCGGAAGAGCCTGCGCCCGACGAAGTTCGCCTGGTGCGGTTGGCCGGGGTTCTTGTTCACGCCGCCGTTCTTCTGGGCGTGGCCGCGCCGTTCGCGGCGGTTGGGCACGTACTCCGGTTCGACGTGCTCGGCCTGCTCGGGCTGCTCGCCGTCGGCCGGGGTGGTGGGCTGCTCGGTCATCGGACCCCTCCTAGGTGTGGCGTTGTCGCTGGTCAGCGACGCCGCATGGCGTACTGGCGCGGGTTGACGACGAGGCGTCCCCCGCCGAAGCGCGGCTGGGCCGCACCCGGGGTACGACGGGCCTTCCGGTTGGTCGGCAGACCGTCGTGTGGTGGTTCGTTGCGCATGGTGGGCATGCGACCGCCTCCTGACGTGAATTTCGAGGCGTGCAAAGGCAGACGACCGCAGACGTGTCGTCAGAGAGCCGCTAGGGCCACCAGGAAAGGGCGCTCGGCACGGGCGCAATCGCCTCGCGTGCGGCGCGGGAGGAGGAATCCTCAGAGGTAGATCTGGAAGAACATGTCGATGACGTTAGCGCGTCCCCTCCGCACCTGCCAAGAACTTTTCCGAGCGATCAGTGTCACCACCCGAACGGGCAACCGACCACCGCACCGCCGGACCCGTCGCCAACGCCGCCGCCAGGAACAGCCCGCCCAGCGCCAGCCACCCCACCGCGCCGCCGCCCAGCACCAGCGTGGTCAGCAGCAGCGGGCCGACGGTCCGCGCCACGGCCGCGCCCGTCCCGTAGAAGCCCTGGTACTGCCCTTGCTTGTCGGCGGGCGCGAGCCCGAACCCGATCTCCCACGACCCGGCGCCGTGGAACATCTCCCCCACGACCTGCACCGCCGCCCCGACCACGAGCACGGCCACCGCGACCCACACGCCACGCCCTTCGGACAGCGCGAACACCCCGCACGACACCAGCAGCAACACCCCGCCGCGCCGCACCGACCGCACTGCCGTGCGCAGGTCCGTCACACCACGCGCGAGCCGCACCTGCCCCACCACCACAGCGCCGGTGTTGAGCACGAACAGCGCGCCCACCACCCACGCCGGAGCCTCCGTCCGCTGCACGATCCACAGTGGAATGACCAGGCTCAGCATCGGCATGTACAGCAACATGATCGCGTTCAACAAGGCCACGACGGCGTAAGGACGGTCCCGCAGCACACCCGCCCGCTTCGGCCCGGACACCCGCACCACGACCTCGGGCAACCCGAGCAGCACCACGGCGGCGACCAGGAACCCGGCGGCGTCGACCGCGAACACCGCGAGGTACGCCACCGGCGTGTCCAGGTGCAGCGCGACCGCCCCCAGCCCGGCCCCGACCGCGAGCCCGGCGTTGAGCACCGACTGGAGGACCGCCCGCACCCGCGTCCGCCGCTCCGGCTCGACCAACCCCGCCAGCAGCGCCTGCCGCGCGGCCTGCAACCCGCTCTGCCCGGAGGTGTAGACGCACGCCGCCGCGAGGAACGCCGGCAGCGACCGCACGACCAGGAACAACGCCAACGCCCCCGCCGTCACCACGGCCAGCGCGACCGCGATCCGCCGCGCCCCGAACCGGTCGGCGAGCTGCCCCAGCGGCACCCCGGCCACCGCCCCTACCGCCCACGCCGCGGTCAGGGCGAACCCGACCTGCGCGACGGACAGCCCGACGACCCGCGTGAAGAACAGCGCGGACGACACGTAGAACGCGCCATCGCCCACCGAGTTGACCGCCTGCGCCAGCGCGAGCCGCTTCGTCGTCCCCATGATCGCTACGCTAATCGGGTGATTGGCCCAGGTGAAGCGCCAAGAGCGTCCCGAATTCTTGGGCCAATCGAGGGAGCAGCCCGGTGTCAGGTCGGGAACAGGTCCGTGTCAGGCGCCCTGGCGACAGTAAGCGCATGACAGCGATCAAGGCCTCGGGACTGCGGAAGTCCTACAAGGACAAGGTGGTGTTGGACGGCATCGACCTCGATGTCCCCTCCGGCACGGTGTTCTCCCTGCTCGGCCCGAACGGCGCCGGCAAGACCACGACCGTCAACGTGCTCACCACGCTGCTCAAGGCCGACGCCGGCACCGTCCACGTGGCCGGGCACGACATCGCCACCGAGACCAAGGCGGTCCGCGCGGCCATCGGGGTCACCGGCCAGTTCGCCTCGGTCGACGAACTGCTGTCGGGCCGGGAGAACCTCCAGCTCATGGCGGACCTGCACCACCTGCCGGCGGCGGAGTCCACGCGGGTCGTCGCCGACCTGCTCGGGCGCTTCGGCCTGGAGGAGTCGGCGGGCAAGCTCGCCTCGACCTACTCCGGCGGCATGCGCCGCAAGCTCGACCTGGCGATGACCCTGGTCGGCAAGCCCCGGGTGGTCTTCCTGGACGAGCCGACCACCGGCCTGGACCCGCGCAGCCGCCGCACGATGTGGAGCATCGTCCGCGAACTGGTCGCCGACGGCATGACCATCTTCCTCACCACCCAGTACCTCGAAGAAGCCGACCAGCTCGCCGACAAGATCGCCGTGCTCGACCAGGGCAAGCTCGTCGCCGAGGGCACCCCGGCGCAGCTCAAGCGGCTCGTCCCCGGCGGCCACGTCCAGCTCCGGTTCGCCGACGCGACGCACCTCGCCGCCGCGGCCCGCGTCCTGGCCGCCGGCACGCCCGACGAGGACGACCTGGTCCTGCGGGTGCCCAGCGACGGCGGCGCGAAGTCGTTGCGCGCCCTGCTGGACCGGCTCGACGAGTACGCGGTGGACGTCGAGGAGTTCACCGTGCACCTGCCCGACCTCGACGACGTCTTCCTCGCCCTCACCGGTCACTCGAACAAGGAGGCCTCGGTCCGATGAGCACCGACGCTGGGATCATGTTGCGCCGCAACGTCAAGCACACCCTGCGCAGCCCGGTCGCGCTGTTCAACGCGATCCTCATGCCGATCGTGATGATGCTGATGTTCGTCTACGTCTTCGGCGACGCCTTCGACGTGGGTGTCGACTACATCGACTACGCCACACCGGGCATGCTGATGATGACCCTCGGGTACGGGCTCAGCGCCACCGCCACCGCGGTCAACTCGGACATGACCAAGGGCATCATCAACCGGTTCAGGGTCATGGACGTCTCGCGCGGCGCGGTGCTGACCGGGCACGTGGTGTCCACAGTGGTCCGGACCGTGCTCGCCCTCACGGCGGTCTTGGGCGTGGCGTTCCTGCTGGGGTTCAGCCCGGCGGCGACCGCCGGTCAGTGGCTCGCGCTGGCCGGTGTCCTGGTGCTGGCCAGCTTCGCGATCGGCTGGCTGACCATCGCGATGGGCATGGCCGCGAAGACGCCGGAGTCCGCCGGTTTCGCCACCGTGCCGCTGATCATGCTGCCGTTCTTCAGCAGCGCGATCGTGCCGGCCGAGAAGATGGGTCCGGGTGTCCGGCAGTTCGCGGAGTACCAGCCGTTCACGTCGATCATCGAGAGCGTGCGCGGGTACTTCACCGGCACGCCCGCCACCGGCCAGACGATCGCGGCGGTCGCCTGGTGCGTCGGGATCGCCGTCGTCGGCTACGTGTGGGCGCGGACGACGTTCAGCCGCCGAGCGTGACCGCCGCCAGCTCCCGCCAGTCCGCCCGCTCGCCCTCCCGCGTCGCCTCGGTGAACCCCTGGTCACCGAGGCGACGTCGTGCGGCGTCCTCGATCCGGGCCAGGTCCGGTTGGGACCGGTCGGGCAGGCCGAGGACGCCGGCGCTCGCGCCGAGCAGCCGGGCGGCCTGCTCGGGCTCGTCCCGGCGCAGCGCCAGGTCCGCGAGCCCGAGGAGCACCGGTGCGACCGAGAACGGGTGCCCGGCCTCCACCGCCGCGGCGAACGCGGCGGCCCGGTGCCGGCGGGACTGGTCGAGGTCCTCGGCCAGGTAGCCGAGGAAGTCCTCGGTCATCGCGCGCATGGACGGCTCCTCGGCCTTCTCGGCCAGCAGGGCCGTGGCCACGCCGAGTTCCCGGCGCGCCTGCTCGGTGTCACCGTTCCAGCGGGCCAGTTCCGCCTTGGCCACAGCGAGGTCGGTCAACGCGTCCGGCCAGGCGACCCGTTCCGCGACGCGCTGCGCGGCGGTGACGGCCACCTCGCTCCCGCTCTTGTCCCCCATCAACCAGTACAGCTGGGCTTGTCGCGCCCGCATCCGCACGACGTCCTCCAGCGCGCCGACCTCGGTGACCACGGCGATCGCCTGCTCGATGTGCTCGCACGCCCGGGTGAACTCGCCGCGCATGGCGATCCGGTTGGCCAGCTCGGTCGACGCGAACGACAGGCCCCACCGCTCGCCGATCGCGCGCATCCCGGCCAGCGCCGCTTCGAGGTGGGCGTCGGCCTCCAGACCGCCGTCGCCGCTCATCACCCGCATCTTGCCGACGTGGAGGCGGGCGACCGAGCGCACCCAAGGGTCCTCGTCGTCCAGCAGCGGTTCGTAGGCCGACAGGGCGTCCTCCGGCGACCGCAGCATGCGTTCCAGCGGCAGGATCAGCCGCACCGCCGGGTGCAGGCCCGGGACCCGCTCGCTGATCTCGTGGACCTGGTGGATCCAGTCCCGCGCGTGGTGCTGGTCGCTGCCCCGCCCGGCGGTCAGGAACGTCGTGACGAACGTGTAGACCATCGCCCGGATCTCGTCGGCGACCTCGCCGGGCGTGCCGACCGCCGCCATGACCAGCTCGTTGCCCAGGACCTTGTGCCCGCCCAGCCACCAGTACCAGGCCGCCGCCGCCGCGAGCCGCATCGCGCCCTGCGCGTCGCCCGCCGCGACCGCGCCCCGCATGGCCGCCGCGATGTTGTCGTGCTCGGCTTCGAGCAGGGCCAGCCACTCCAGTTGCTCGGCGGCACGCAGGTGCGGCTCGGCGGTCTCGGCCAGGTCGGTGAAGTGCGCCAGGTGCGCCCGCCGGGCCAGGTCGACTTCGCCGGCCTCGTCCAGCCGGTGCTGCGCGTACTCCTTGACCGTGCCGAGCATCCGGTAGCGCGGCACCCGGTCGCCGACCACGACCACCAGGGACTTCTCGGTCAGCGCGGTGAGCAGTTCGAGCACGTCCTCCGGCTCGACCCCGCCGCCGGCGCAGACCCGTTCGGCCGCCTCCAGGCTCGCGCCGCCGGAGAACACCGAGAGCCTGCGCAGGACCGTCCGCTCGGCGTCGGAGAGCAGCTCCCAGCTCCAGTCGATCACCGCGCGCAGCGTCCGGTGCCGCGGCAGGGCCGTGCGGCTGCCGCCGGTGAGCAGGCGGAACCGGTCGTCCAGCCGGTGGGCCAGCTGGTCGAGGGTCATGGTGCGCAGCCGCGCGGCGGCCAGCTCGATGGCCAGCGGCATCCCGTCCAGCGCCCGGCAGACCCGGGCCAGGGTGCGGGCGTCGGCGTCGAGGTCCTTGCGCACCGCGCCGGCCCGGTCGCGCAGCAGCCGGACGGCCGGGGAGTCCTCGATCTCCCGCTCGCCCGCGCCCTCGGCGGGCAGCGCCAGCGGCACGACGTGCCACAGCGCCTCGCCGGTGATGCCCAGCGGCTCCCGGCTCGTGGCCAGGATGCGCAGCCGGCGGCACTCGCCCAGCACCCGGTGGGCGAACGCGGCGGCCGACTCGATCACGTGCTCGCAGTTGTCCAGCACGAGCAGGGCGTCGCGGTCCCGCAGCGCGGCGACCACCCGGTCCACCGGCTCGGGGTCCGACGTGCCCAGCAGCGGGTCGCGCAGCCGCAGCGCGCCCAGCGTCGCCTGGGCCACGTCCCCGCCCGCGCCCAGCGACGCCAGCTCGACCATCCAGGCCCCGTCCGGCACGTCGCCGAGCAGGGTGCGCACGGTTTCCGCGGCCAGCCTGGTCTTGCCCGAGCCGCCCGGCCCGATCAGGGTCGTCAGCCGGTGCTCGGCGACCAGCCCGCGCACCGCGGCGACGTCGTCGTCCTTGCCGACGTAGCTGGTCAGCTCGGCGCGCAGGTTGGTCTTCGGGCTCTCCTCCTCGCGCGGCCCCACCTCGCCGCGCAGCAGGGCGACGTGCAGCGCGGCCAGCTCCGGCGAGGGGTCCACGCCCAGGGCGTCGGCGAGGGCTTCCCGTGCGCGCTGGTACACCAGCAGCGCCTCCGTGCCCCGGCCCGCCGCACCGAGCGCGCGCATCAACGCGGCGACCAGCCGCTCCCGCACCGGGTGCGCGGCCACCAGGTCGGTCAGCTCGGCGACCAGGTCCGCGCCGCGCCCCAGGCGGACTTCGGCGTCGAACCGGTCCTCCAGCGCCGCCAGCCGCAGCCCTTCCAACCGGGTGACCGCCGCGTCGAACGCCTCGCTGTCGAGCAGCCCGACGTCCTGCATGGCCGCGCCACGCCACAACCCGAGCGCCTCGCGCAGCACCTTGGCCCGCTGCGCGTCGTCGCCGCCGCGGGCCTCACCGAGCAGGCGCTCGAACCGGACGGCGTCGACCGCGTCCGGGTCGACCACCAGCCGATAGCCGCCCGACTGCCCGTCGACCACCCCGTCCGGCAGCACCCGCCGCAGCCGGGAAGCCAAGCGCTGCAACGCGTTCGCGGCGTCGGCGGGCGGGTTCTCGCCCCAGATCCAGTCGACCAGCGCCGCCTTCTGCACCACCCGACCGGGTTCCAGCGCGAGCGCGACCACCAACGCGCGCAACCGGGCGCCTTGCACGTCCGCCACGACACCCTCGCCCGTGTGGACCTCGAACGGCCCCAGCACCCCGATCCGCACTCCGACGATTCTGCCCCAGACGGGTGACTGTCCTCGTCGGAACGCCGGATGTTCCGGTCGCGGATCGTCCGGAACCGCTCCTAGCATCGCCGGCATGGCTATCGCTCGCTTCCCCGGCATCGTCATCGACTGCCCCGACCCGGCCGCGCTGGCGAAGTTCTACGGCGCGGTGCTGGAGTGGGACGTCGACATCAGCTCCGACTGGGCGGACGTCCGCGCCGAGCACGGGCAGTCCATCTCGTTCCAGCAGGTCGACGACTACACGCCGCCCACGTGGCCGACGCAGGAGAAACCCCAGCAGATGCACCTGGACCTCATGGTCGACGACCTCGACGCGGCCGAGGCCGAGGTGCTCGCACTCGGAGCCACGAAGGCCGAACACCAGCCCGGCACGTCGTTCCGCGTCTTCCTCGACCCGGCGGGCCACCCGTTCTGCCTGTGCGTGAACTGACCGCCGTCACTCCAACTCGGCGCGCCGCTCCTCCACCACTTCCCCATCCACGACGAACGGCACCTCGGCCCGCTCGGAGAAGAACCGCCGAGCGAACCCACCCACCGCCCGCGTCGTCACGGCGTCGAACCCGCCACCGATCACGCCACCCACCAGGGGGACGCCCTTGGCCAGGGTGATCGCGCCCTTCGACGTGCCGTACTTGGCCAGGAGGGTGAACCCGACGCGTTTGTTGATCTCCCGGATCAACTGGGCCGGGATTCGCTCGATCAGGTTCATCGTGAGCTTGGCGCCGACCTTGATGCCCGCCTTCTTCAGCACCTCGGTCCCGGCGTTGCCCAGCAGGCACACCAGGATCGCCGTGCGCACCTCCTCGCTCTCCAGGTCGTGCCCGTAGACGGCGGCGATGGAGGCGATCAGGTGGGTCTGCACCAGGTAGGCGGCGGCGATGTTGGCGGGCAGGGTCACCGGCAGGGTGATGAGCCCGCCGATGTTCGTGGCGAACCCCTGGATGCCCGCCGCAGTGACGTGCGTGCGGATCAGATTGCGCACCGCCTCGTCCCGCGTCAGCCCTTGCTCGAGCAGGTCGGAGGCCATCCGGTGGGCGCCCTTGAACGGGCCGAACCCCTCGATGCCGACCTTGAGCAGGTGGTCCACGGCTCCTTGCTGCGCCTTCGCCAGCGCACCGGGTTCGTCGGCCATGACACGAGGTTACGCGTCGCCGCAGGGGGTAGCCGACCCTCATGGACATGTCCACCTTGGGAGAGGTCGTCCGAGACCGGGGCCCGTTCGCATCGGTCTACCTGGACGCCTCACACGACACGGAGGACGCGGCCAAGGCGCTGGAACTGCGCTGGCGCGGGCTGCGCGAAGAACTGGCCCGACAGGGCGCCGACGAGAACACACTGCGCGCGATGGACACAGCGGCCCTGGACCCCGCAGTGGGCAAAGCCGGCCGAGCCTTGATCGCCGCCCACGGCGACCTGCTCTTGAACCGCCCCCTACCCCGCCCGCCGGCCTCGGACACGGCCCGCTGGTCCCGCCGCCCCCACCTGCTCCCCCTGGCAAGCCTGCTGGGCCCGGAAGTCCCCCACGTGGTCGTCCTAGCCGACCGCGCCGGTGCCGACCTCCACGCCCACGACGGCAGGGTAGAAACAAACACGGAAGTCCACGGCGAAACCCACCCACTGCACAAGGTCGGCGGCGGAGGCTGGTCCCACAAACGCCTCCAGAACACGGTCGAAGAAACCGCCCAACGCAACGCGGCACGCATAGCCGAGACCGCCGAAACCTTGGCCTCCAGCATCAACGCACGCCTGCTGATCTTGGGCGGCGAACTCCAGGCCCGAGCAACAATCCGCGAAGAACTAGGCCCGAAGTGCCAAGAAATCCTGGTAGAGATCGAGGGCGCAAGCCTCTCCAACGGCACCGACGACGACTCCTTCGACGCAGCCGTACAAACCCTCATAGCCCAACACCGCTACACCCAAGAACACAACGTGGTAGAACGCTTCACAGCCGAATCCGGCCGAGAAGGCGGCCTAGCGGTCCAGGGAATGGAAAAGGTAGTGGAGGCCCTACGAGAAGCCAACGTAGCCGCCCTCCTGGTAGCCGACCGAACCCCTCTGAACGACCGCTTGGTCTTCGCCGGCGACGACCCGTCCCAGGTAGCAGTACGAGAGTCCGACCTACGCGCCCTGGGCGTGAACCAGATCGAACAACACCCGGCAGACGAGGTCCTAGCCGTAGCAGCCAGCGCCACCGGCGCAGAGCTGGTAATCACCGAGGAAGCCAACCTCTGGGAAGGCGTAGGCGCCCTACTCCGCCACACCTAACCGCACCACCCCCACGAAGCCGCCAAGCGGGCAGTCCGCCGGGGAGGACACAACTCAACTTGGGCTTCTTGCTTGTGTCATCCCCGTATGGCCTGCCCGAAG